>JAIOHO010000960.1 GCA_019912905.1 Anaerolineae bacterium | reverse complement strand
ATCTTATCCAAATGCTGGTCTGACATGGTTGTGCTCCTCGAATAACTCACTCACTTCCGTTCAAGAAATTTCCAGCGTAAAGGCCGCAAAAGCCGGTTTCTGCGATGCGATCAACCGTTCAATCACGTCCTGACTCAGTTTCACATCGCTGTCTCTGAGGCGCAGCCGAACCGTAAAATGACACGAGTCGCTGCTTTCGATAATTTCAGGACGGACACCAAAGTACAATTGCAGCAGGCGCTCCAACCCAATGCGGGTGCCCCGGCGTAAAAACAGCCAGCCAATCTGGTCCATAATCGACCGCATGCGCGCTTCCGGCAGTTCGGGCCTCAGCAGCAGGTCGAACCAGCTTGCCATCCACATCAACCATTCGGGTGGCGCAACCTCGGGCGAGAGATACAGGTCGAAATTATCCACCATCCAGACGATCGGCGAAAAAAGTGACTCGCAGATGAGCAGGAAGCGCCCCAGAAAATCGTCCTCTTCATAGATGGCAGGCAGATACTGCATCCAGGTGCTTTTGTCAGGCGGCCTGGGTACACCGACCAGGTAGCCCAGCGAGTCGTACCCATCGACCCGGCTGATGCTCCGTTCGCCCCGTTCCACCAGCATAAAGGCTTCGCGGCGCTGTTCGAGGGACGGAATCTCGACTTCCAGGCGCTCCTTCAATGGCGGCGGTTCAGGTTCCGGTTCCGGTTCCTGCTGACGTTTGCGCCGGGTCGGGGCCGGTGGCTCCGGTTCGGGGGCAGGTTCCGGCGGTGCTTCCGCGCGGACCGGCGGTTCAGGTTCCGGCTCGACAGCCTTTGGCGGCTCCGGCTCCGGTTCGGCTTCCGGGATGGGCGGTGGCGGCGGAGGTGGTGGAGCGGCGGGCGTTACGATTTCCAGCAGCGTAAGCACAAACGGCCCCAGGCTGACATTATCGCCCACCGCCAGTTGTTTGGGTGTATTGGCGTCAATGCGTTCTTCGTTGAGGCGGGTGCCGTTGCTGCTGCCCAGGTCCTCGACGTAGACACGACTGGCCTGAATGTACAGGCGCATGTGCTTTCGGCTGATCTGGGCATGCCCGAGCACCAGGTCATTGCCACCCACACGCCCGACTATAACTTCGGCGGAAGCCGTGACGGTGATCTATCCTGCGGTGCCTCTGGCCCGCTAATTCGAAAAACCGCTTTTAGTTCATCAGCCATGCGTTATTCCTCACGCACGTCATGTTCGTAGGACACGATCACGCCCTGAGCCGACAGCGCAATTTCGCTCACTTCATCCACACGCGTGAACTGACCTTCCTGATAGATGATCGGGAACAGCCGCACCGAGCGCACGAAATCCACGCCCGGCACCGTCAGCAGCGCCGCCATAATATCCGATGTGAACAGGTCACGTCCAAACGGCCAGCCTTCGCCCTCCTGTCCGCCGGTCAGCGGGTTGAGGAACGCGAACAACTTGGCGCGTACCCGCTCACGGACGACGTCGGCGTCCTCAAACCGACTGGCGCGGAAGCGCACCATCGTCTGCACCCACTGATAAACCGGTTCGGCCACTTCCAGCTTGGTCGAAAGCAGGCGGCGTTCATCCAGAAAGGTTTCAATCCGTTCGCGGACTGTGGCGGAAAGCACCAGGTTCTCTGGTGGAATATACACCTTCGGGTTCGAGACTGCCGGGATCACCAGCACCTTGATCTCACCAGCCTGAGTAAACGGCGGTTGCAAGCAGTACACCCGGCCCGTATCCCCCGGGGCCGCCCGCTCCGCCAGATACTCAAAGTCGGAGGCCGTCACCGCCCGGTGCAGCGAGCGCAGGTAGCCCGGCACGCGCACTTTGGCATCGTCCAGGTTTTCCCCATCCTGGCCGCCCTTTGCAGATTGGCGGTTGGCAACGCGGTCGATCTGGGACAGGGAGGTCTTGAGGATATTGAGCGTATTTTTGCCGACATTGCCGGACACACCGCCGCCGTAGCGATAGGCGCGCATCACCAGCATCGCGCCGCGTGCCGGGACCTTGCCATATCGGTGGATGGAGCCATCGCGCTGCGGCAGCGCTGGACCCAAGCGGATCTCACCACTCTGGCTGTCGAGGGTGTAATGGGCATCATCCTTGCCTGAATCCGAGAAGTCGCTGACCTCATTCCAGGTTTCTTCGGCACCATCATCGGTGCGAATCAGCAGTCGTTCGCGCGGGATACGCGGGACGACCGGCGTATGTTCAAGGTAAAAGCGCTGGCCCGGCGATCCATCGGACCGGCCCAGGACTTCATTAAACACGCTGGTCACATTGGTCGTATCGACGGTAATGCCCCACGAAGCCACCACCAGGCGCTGGACGCGCGGGCTGACTTCGTAAACGTTCATATCACCCTGGGGGGACAGCCGGCAGCGCAGCCAGTAGCCTTTTTTGCCATCGCGTTCGCCTTCCTGCATCAGCGGCAGGTGCAAACGGGCGATGCCGCTGACGTTGAAGCCTTTGGTGCCGTCGTAATCGACCTCACAGGGCGACCAGGGGGTGCTTTCCTCGCGGCCCAGCACTTCCCAGATATACGGCGGATTGTCCGGGTCAATGCCTGCGCCTTCTGCCTTATCCACGTCCATTTCGATGCCGATGAGGTGATTGCTGAGGTCTTCGGCAAAACCGAGATAAACCGCATCGCCGGTCGCAGGCGACTGGGATTCGAACACCATAAACCCTTCATAACCTTTTGCCAGCGCCGTCAGATTGTGTCCGCGGAACTGCCCGCCAGAAGCCGGGCGCGTTAGCACGTGCTTGAGGGTCGGCACCTGGATCACCGCTTCGACATCGGTGCTGAAGGTGATGGCCGGGTCGGTTTCGGTGCGCGTCGTCGCCACTTCCGTGCTCGACGGGATGGTAATCGGCTGATCCTTGGGGGCCGAAAGCCAGAAGGTGACCGGCACACGGGCGGGTTCAGCTTCGCGAAGCTGCATCC
>JAIOHO010000959.1 GCA_019912905.1 Anaerolineae bacterium | reverse complement strand
GTACAGCGTCACCCCTTCCAGCCGCCAGTGGCCGATGTGATGGGCGGCCTGCCGGATGGCGATCATCTCGGCGTGGGCGGTCGGGTCCTGATCGGCTTCGCGCCGGTTGACCCCCACGCCGATAATCTGATCATCCTGCACTGCCAGCGCGCCGATGGGCACGTCACCGCTCAACAGCGCCTGCTCCGCCTCGTGCAGCGCCGCGCGCATCCACTGCTCGTCATTCATGAGCAGCGTCTCTCGATGGCGATGCAAATGCTCATTGTTAACCCGACGTCCGTTCGATCAGGTCCGCGACCGGCGTGAGGGCGACATCGACTTCCCCGCGCACGGTCGTGGTAAAAACCACAAAATCTTCCGTGCCGCAGAAACGCGGGTGCGGGTCGATGTGATAGCGCTCCCCCACCAACCCCGGCATCTCCGGGTTATCGACCAGGCGCACATCCTGCCCGGTTTCCCGATTCAGGAAGCGCACCGTCGAGGGGCAGCCGCGATAGAAGCGCATGTTAGTATCCCCGATCACGTATTGGCCGCTGGTGTGAATGTGGGAATGCCATGCGCCCTTCGGCCAGGCGAGATCCTCGACCGCCTGAGTCGCGATATTGACCCGCCAGGTCCCCTGCTTGCCCTTGATGCACCAGACATGCTGGCCGTCGCGGTCCCACCATTCGTGGGTGACGACCGTCGGCGTCTCGAACACCGGACGCGGTGCTTCTCCACGCCGCAGCAGCCACATGCGATTCTCGATGCGGAAGGTCTGGCCGGTCACCTGATCGGGGTGATTCTCCTGGGAAAAGACGATCAGGTCGGGGTCGGTCGGGCTGAACTGGGCGTGATTATAATTGCGGTCGAAGCGCTGCCAGAACTGGTACTCGCCGGTTTCGATGGTGATGGTGCCAAATACGAATTGCAGGCCAAAGCCCGCATCGACAAAGAATTCTTTGCCATCCGCCGAGCGGGTCAGGTGTGTGGCAAACCGTTCGATATGGCGGCTGCCGATCAGGTCCGCCGGGATAAAGCCCACCCGTTCCGCGCACTCATTCGGCTGTGGCCCGCGCCGCCATAGCGAGTCGCCCATCCCCCAGTAGATCCAGCCAGTCGCGGGATCGACATACGGCGAGGCATGATTAAACTGCGTTTCAGGGAAATGACGCACCTCCCCGGTCTGGAAATCGAGCACGCCCAGGGTCCGCCCTTGCGCCGCCGTGCCTGACGGCGGGAAAGCACAGTAGAACCACAGGTAGCGGCCATCGCCGCTCATGCTGTCGTTGACGAAATAAAAGGCTTCCTGAACAGGCGCGACTTTTTTGCTCAGAATGTAGCTGGTGACTCCCGATTCGGGATCGGTCCAGGGGGTAAACAGGTTCGAATTTAAAAGGTCCATCTGATTATTCTCCAAAGTAATGCGGCCAGGGAAAATGCGATCATGCGTTGAACTGGTCAGGGTTGCTTGCCATTGTCTTTATCCTGGTCGATTTGCGAACGGGCGCGGTCTTTCGCACGGCGCAGGAAATCCTCCGCCTCATCCAAAGAGCGATTCGGATCAGGCTGTGACGCACGGCGCAGCGGCACCGATGGGGGTTCGTCGCTGTGCCCCAGGCTCAGACGCAGGAGCCAGCCCCAGACCAGCAGCGCGATGATCAGAATCAGGCCTGCCAGAAGACTCAACTGCCCTAGTCGATCCAGTGAATCCACGTACTCAGGCACCGCAAAATAATAGACGATCCCGCCCTTCATGCCCGCGAACAACGCATGAAAGGCCCCATCCACCACCGTATCGACCCGCACATACAACCAGAATGGAAGGTCCGCTTCCCGGGCCGCGGCTGCAATCTCACTGATCTGGCGAAAATCCCGATCATACGAAACCAGTAACTGGCGTACATTTTTGGCCTCAGCCACAAAATTGGGGCTGACAAAATCGGGAACACGATAATTCTGGATAAGTGCTGAATGGGCAAAACACAGATTGCATTGGGAAGGGGTACCGCTGGAGGTGCCGCAAGCACACTGCCGCTGGCCCGGTGCATTATTGTTCGGTAAGCCCAAGTCCTTTGCCAGGATACGCTCACCATCGCCGCCGATTTCTCCTGCCTTCCCTTCGCCGGTAGTCAGGGGAATCTCGCTGGAATAACGGCGGCCCGATGGATTAGAGGCCGTGAAATTCAACAGCAGAATCACGCCGATCAGGACGATAACTGCCGCAATCACCAGTAAAAGACGGCGCAAAATTATCACAGTACGCCTACCTAAAATAAACTGAGCTGCTGGGGCGCGTCCTCGTCGTCATCGGGTTCGCCCCCGGCTTCCAGCGCTTCGACCGGAGCTTCCAGCACCTGCTCGTCAAAGGTGACGATTTCCGGCTCTGAATCTATGTCATCCATCGGCGACGTCAGGTCGGGGAGCGCTTCCTCATCAGCGGCTTCGACTGGCGCGGCATCCGGCACCTCGACACCGGCATAATACTGTTGGGTCACTTCTTCCGGCACATAATCGTCGGGCATGTCCTCGGCGCGCAGGGTGGCGTCCAGCTTGAGCGCAGCCAGTTCGTCCTCGCTAAAGCCAACTTCGTGCAGCACCTGCGTCAGAGTTGCCTCGGTGCGGGACTCCTGCTGCTGGAGGACGTAACGGTACTGCTCGCGCAGGCAGTCGCGCCAATCGTCGGCAAAGATGCGATCGGATTGGCTCATAGGATCACCTGATAAGTCTGTTTCCATTCCGGCACTTCCGTCTCGATGTGGAACGTTTCATGCAGGTCATCGGCCAGCGCCATAGCTGCTTCTTCCTCGCCATGCACCAGGAAGGTGCGCCGGGGCTTATCGCGCATGGCCCCCACCCAATCGAGCAGCTCATCGTGGTCGGCGTGGCCGCTAAAACCGTTGATGACTTCGCAGTGGGCTTTATTCTGGTAGGGTTCACCGAAGATGCGCACGACCGGCTCCTTATCCACCAGCTTGCGCCCCAGTGTATTCTCGGCCTGCCAACCGACGATCAGGATCGTGTTCTTCGGGTCTTCGATGTTGTTCTTCAGGTGATGCAGGATGCGCCCGGTTTCGGCCATGCCGCTGGCACTGATGATAATGGCCGGATCGCGCAGGAAATTCAGCTTCTTGCTGTCCTCGACCTGCCGCGTGTAGATCAGGTCACCAAAGTCGAACGGGTCACGCCGTCCATCATCGCCCATCATAAAATCCAGAATTTCGGCATCGTAGACTTCCGGGTGCAGGCGGAAGATTGCCGTCGCGTCGATTGCCAGCGGACTGTCTACATAAATAGGCAGCTTCGGAATATCGCCCGCGCGCGCTAACTGATTGAGGGTGTACACCAACTGCTGTGTGCGCCCGACCGCAAAGGCCGGGACGATGACCTTGCCGCCGCGCTGGTAGGTTTCATTAATGATGCGTTCCAGTTCCTTATTGGCGTCGGGATAGGGGGGATGCAGGCGGTTGCCGTAGGTGCTTTCCATAATCAGCACGTCAGCGGATTCGACCGTTTGCGGGTCGCGGATGATCGGAATCCCCTTGCGGCCCAGGTCGCCGCTGAACACCAGCCGCACGTCGCTGTGGCTGTCGCGGTCCTCGACGTCGAGCACGACGATGGCGCTGCCCAGCATGTGCCCGGCATCGAGCAGCGTCAGAGTCACACCGGGGGCGATGTTACGGGACCGGTTGTAGCTCTGCGAGGTAAAGGAATGCAGGCTGTCGAGCGCATCGCGGCGCGTGTAGATCGGCTCGACCGGTTCTTCACCCCGTTTGCGGCGGCGCTTGTTGACATATTCGATGTCCCGCTCCTGAATGTGGGCGCTGTCGAGCAGCATGGTCGCGCACAGGTCGCGCGTGGCATAGGTGCAGATAATCTCGCCCCGGTAGCCGCTCTTGACCAGATTGGGGATATTGCCCGAATGGTCGATATGCGCGTGCGACAGCACCATAACGTTCACCGAGCGCGCATCGAAGGGCAGGTTCAGGTTGCGTTCGCGGGCGTCGGCTCGCCGCCCCTGATACAGGCCGCAGTCCAGCAGGATGCGCTGGCCGTTGACTTCGACCAGATGCTGCGAACCGGTGACGGTCCGCGCTGCGCCAAAAAACGTGATTCGCATGAAAGAATCCTTATCACCAGAATCGCGATATTGAGTCGATCATAACGGAAGATTGGGTTTTGCGGCATACTCCAATCCTTCCAATCTGCGTTTCCGGCGGGCAGGATGCCTGCCCAGGACCCGAAGTGAGGCCGGGTACGCCAACCTCAGCGCACTTTTTCCAGCACTTCCAGCAGCTCCGGCCCATAGTGGGACAGCCGCCAGGGACCGAGGCCGGGTATCCCGGAGAGATCGTCCAGCGTCCGGGGAGCCTGATGCGCCAGACTCCACAACACATTTTTGGACACGATCAGATCCGAATCGACTCCCCGCGCACTGGCCCGCTGTTTGCGCCATTCGCGCAGCGCCGTATAGCGGTTGAGCACGCGAGTGTTGGCGAGGCGCGGCTGGCGGGGTGGGCGCGGCAGATGAGCCTGCTGGCCGTTGGCGACTGCCTCCAGCACCGAATCCCCATAGCGGCGAATAAAACCGGGCGACAGGCGCGGCACTTCCGCCAGAGACGCTTTGTGACTCGGCGCATGCTGGGCGATTTCGACCAGGCGGTCGTTGGTAAGCACCTTAAATGGTGGCAGATCGCGTTCCTCAGCCAACCGCTCGCGCAGCAGGTACAGCTCGCGCAGAATCGCCAACTGCCGCCCGCGCAGTCCCATCGGCCTGCCGATATGCCAGTAGCCATCGGGATCAAATTCAAGGATCGGCGGATCGATGAAAGCCAGTTCCGCAAAGGCGTCCCGCACCTCGTCGAAACGCCCCTGAAGTTTGAGTTCGTCGTACAGGTCGTTGCGCAGCATCGGCAGAAAATGCGAATCCATCTGGGCATACAGCAGGCTGTCGCCGTCCAGCGGGCGCTTGCCCCAGTTATCGCGCTGGTGGCGCTTGTCCAGTTGTACCCCCAGCTGCTCCTGAAGCAGCGTATTCAGGCCGACCTGGGCATGCCCGGCGATGCGGGCCGCGATCATGGTATCGAAGACGTTGACGACCTGAAATCCGTAATCGCGCTTGATGCCCATAATGTCATATTCAGCCGCGTGGAAGATTTTCTCAATTCGAGGATTCGCCAGCACGCGCCCCAGCGGACTCATGTCGGCGATGCCAAACGGGTCGATGAGATAATCGCCTTTACGGGTGGTAACCTGAAACAGGCAGACCTGCTCCCGGTAGGCGTACAGGCTGTTGGATTCGGTGTCCAGGGCCAGAAACGGTTCGGTCGAAAAATGCGGAATGAGTGCACGCAGCTTCGCATCCGAATCGATGTAGGCTGCCGGGGGCAAAGATGTCATAAATGAACCAGCGATTCCCTCTATTAATCTACCCAACTATATCGGCAGCACACCGGCCTGAAAAGGGCAAATCGCTTTTTGACTTCCCCAAACGCTTGTGATATATTTTACAGATGAAGACGCGTGAATGGGCAATCCGTCTCTTCTGTTGACGACTTTCGAGATCAATACCTTGTTGACCTCAAATTTTGCGTTAGACTTTCTACCATCCCGCTTTACTTTCGAGGAGTAGGTTATGGCCTCAGCGAGTGCTGCCAAAACCAAGTCTGCCGTCGCCCAGAGCGAACGGGCCGGACGAACCGCAGCGGCTGCCGCTGCCACATCTGTCAGCCTTCCCAGCCGACGCGAGTTTTTGTACTACATCTGGGGTGCATCCTTCGCCCTGATCGCGGGTGAGATCGTAGCCGGTGTGCTGTGGTTTGCGTTCCCGCGTTTCGCTGAGGGTGAATTCGGCGGGGCTTTCACCATCGACCCCACCGAACTCCCGGCACCGGGAGCCGCACCCGTCTCCAAACCGGAAGGGCGTTTCTGGCTTTCACGTCCCGTCATGGACGGCCAGGATACCTTCGTCGCCCTGTACGGGGTTTGTACCCACCTGGGCTGTCTGCCCAAATGGGTCGATGTGAACAACCGTTTCGAATGCCCCTGTCATGGTTCCAAATACCAGCTTAGCGGCCTGTACATTTCCGGCCCGGCACCGCGCAGTCTGGATCGCTTTAAGACCACCATCACCTATTCCGATGGTACCACCGTCATCACAGACGCAGCCGGGGACCCCATCCCACTGGACGATAGCAAGATCATCCAGGCCATCCGCGTGGATACTGGCGCGCGCATCAAGCGCCCAGGCAAGGTATAGGGGCTGTTCGCTCACATGTTCCGGGGAGAAGAGAATTAATGTCCGTACTTCCGTTTCCAACTTTTCTCGACGACGTGAAGGAAAAGGGGTTGAAAAAAGCCCTTTTCGAAGGCGCGGACGAGGTAGTGGAACGCCTGACCGCCGGCCTGAACATTCAGGATGTGCGCGAGGCGCTGCGCGGGGATAGCCCCAGCCGCCGCCCCAACC
>JAIOHO010000958.1 GCA_019912905.1 Anaerolineae bacterium | reverse complement strand
CTCATCACTGGATCATGGTGCCAGAGGATCTACCAGTCGGGCGCTATACACTGGCGGCGGGCCTGTTTCGACTCCTGCAAAATGAGCGACTGCCGGTCTCTGGCAAGGATACGGACCCCGAACAGCGTGTCGCCTGGGCGTCCGATCTGCGCTATGCGCCACCAGAACCTCAGATCACAGGTCAACCTCCGCTTTCTCAAGTTCGTTTTGGCGATCTGTTCACGATCAGAAGCCTCGACGTTCATCGGAATGACCAGGAACTGCATGGGGTGATGTGGGATGTGGTGCCTGGGGATACCCTGACCCTCGATGTGTTCTGGGAAACTCTCGAACGTCCAGCGCTCGATTATTCGGTGTTCCTGCACCTGAGCGCTGCCGCCGATGCGCCACCCGTCTCCCAAGCCGATTCTCCCATGGGCGGGCCATTTCCAACAGGCGCATGGCGTCCTGGCGACCTCGTTCATGATCGCCTCACCCTGGTCACCCCGGAAGATACCCCGACAGGTACTTATGATCTGCTGCTGGGTACGTATTTCTGGCAGACTGGCGAGCGGTTAAGCGTCACAGAGGGCGGGAGAATGGACCCGGATCAGCGCATCGTGTTAGGCCAGGTTACGGTGCACACGCGGCAGTAAGTTTGCCTTATTGACCGAATAAGGAACAGAGATTGATGGCCTGGGGCGTGCCGCAGTTGGACAGCGCCTGCCCGATGACGAGCGCCAGGCCCACACCACCGACGCAGACCACCAGCACGACCAGGCAGCCACACCAGGCGACGGGGCCACCCGACAGGATGTGGAGAAAAAAGCTGATGATGGAGGTGAAGATGTCCAGAAATCCGCCGATGAGATGGATTCCGGTCATGAGGACAATGCCGACACCGCATAAACACACGCACCCCAGGGCAATGAGCACCGTGTTGTCGATGGTAATGGTGGGTAGGGTGTTCAATGGACTTGCTCCTGACATCGTGCCAGTTCAGGGAAGCGAACAGGCACTTTGCTCAACACGGACCGTCTGCCAGTTCGCATCCGTCCCAGTATAGCACTCACAGTATTGGGTTGGTTCCGCCGAACCGCGCCAGAGGACGAATCGAACGTCGGTTTGCACACACAGCAGGTCGTCCTGGGTCTGTACACTCGCGGAAGACACGCCGATCCCACTCTGCGCAGCTTCCTGAATCAGCCAGACGCGCAGGCGTTGATCCGGTGCGCTGCCAGTGGTCACAGCAATTTCGCCCTGCACCGCCAGAACGATCATGAAACAGGGAGTCAGCAGGATCAAAAACCAGAGGATCAGGCCGAGGATGCATCCCGGGCGGCGTAGAGGATGACGTCGTGGAGCTGGGGTGTCCGGGTCCGGTTGAGCTTCCATGAATGAGAATGTCCTGTTTGAATTCCGACCCAATAGTAGCGCCGATGATCAGCCTTCAGCAAATCGCATCACCAGTTGGTCGTCCGCGTCATAGCTGACATGGACAAACAGCGGGGCATCGTGGTCGGCCATATCCAGGATTCGCGGCAGGATGATCGGCAAATCTTCCACCAGGTCGAGCTGGCAGAGGTCCTTACGGGCAATCCAGTGCAGCGTCCCTTCGTCCGTGAGGGATGCAAATTTGCGCTGCACGCTGGTGCCCGTGAACACAAACAGGAGGATTCCTGTGGCTGCTCCGGCATCGACATGGTAAACCGCTCGGAGGCGCAGGTCGTGAACATCGAGTCCTGTTTCTTCGAGGATTTCGCGCCGCGCCCCCTGATACGGGTCTTCATCGCGTTCGATATGCCCGCCCACCCCGTTGTACTGGTTCGGGAACACCCGCTTATGTGCCGCTCGCTTCATCAACAGAATGTCGTCGCCATTTAAGACAAAACACAGTGTCCGTGGGATGGTCAGCCAGCGGCCATCCGTTGCATTCGCTCCCTGCTCCGTTGCGCCCACTCATATTCTCCTTTTTTGTGCATAGCGCCCGGTGTGGATTGTCATGATTGCCGGGCAGTCCGGTTCGTGCTACGCTAGACGCACATTATTTTCGACAAGGAATGCCCCGGTGGATCGCTACCATGCCCCGACGCCCGATCTTCGGATCGTATTCGCC
Organism: Anaerolineae bacterium; assembly: GCA_019912905.1. Lineage (GTDB taxonomy): Bacteria > Chloroflexota > Anaerolineae > Aggregatilineales > Phototrophicaceae. The sequence continues at coordinate 3,960 of JAIOHO010000958.1, read as the reverse complement.
GACTCCCTGCATCCCCATGAAGAGCACGACTCCCAGCGTGCGCTGCCGCTCATCGAACGCCTGAAGACCGAGGCGCATATCATCAACCCGCCCATCGTCGCACCCATCGGCAGCAGCCAGTTCGTCATTCTGGATGGCGCGAATCGCTGCCATTCGTTTCGCACGCTGGGTTATCCCCACATGCTGGTTCAGGTCGCGTCTTATGAGAGTGGGCAGGTAGAATTGCAGACCTGGAATCACGTCGTCGGCAGTTGGGACGAACAATCATTTCTCGAACAGCTTGTAAGCTTGCCGGATGTCGAGATGATTTCCGGCCAGCATACCCAGGCCATCGCCCACGTGCTGACACGCAGCCAACAGATTTTCGCGCTGCGCTCACCTGTAAGCAGCGTCCACGAACGCAATGCCACCTTGCGCAGAGTGGTGAGCATCTACCAGCAGAACGCGACCCTGCACCGCACCACGCTCAGCGAGCTTGATGAAGTCTGGCCGTTGTATGCCGATGCGATCGCGCTCGTAATGTTCCCGCATTATCTGCCCGCCGACATCATCGCAGCAGCAAAATATCAGGCTTTCCTGCCACCCGGCATCAGCCGTCACATTGTACACGGTCGCGCACTGCGTGTGAATTATCCGATTGACCGCCTCAAAGACGAGCAGGTGCGCCTGCCTGAGAAAAATGAGGAACTCCATCGCTGGATGCAGCAGAAAATGGCACAGCGCCAGATTCGATACTACGCCGAGTCCACCTACCAGTTCGACGAATAAGGAGCCGATATGTCCCAGACGGTGCAGCAGGTCCTCCGACAGGCATCATTCTACAGCGATGATCAGCTTTACAGGCTCATTCGGCTCCCCGCTGCGGCAATCACGGCGGCTGCCGGTGTCATCGCAGAGATCGGTGAACCGTTCGCGGCATTGATCGTGGACAAAGACGAAGTGACCCTGCTTGTTCCTGAAGAGGCGTGGGCGGATTTCAGCGCGCGGCTGCCGGGTGCCGAAAGTAACCCATTAGACTACCGTCTGATTACGCTGGACCTGCCGCTGGAGCCGGATCTGGTAGGTTTGCTGGCCGTGGTCAGCGCGGCGATTGCCGCAGCCGCAGTGCCAATCCTCGCCTATGGCGCGTACAGCCGCGATCATTTTTTCGTGCCCGCCGCTCGTTTTACAGACGCCATGTCTGCGCTCGAACAGCTCCGGCACCGCGAGTAATCACTGGCGCTAGATTGTAAGCGGCCAGGGAATATTCCTTGCCGTGCCGCAACCTCCCCTAAATCCCCATTCCAGATTGGAGAGTGGACCATAGCGTGAAGTAACTTAGGACGCAAGGTTAGTAGCCGCCGAGAGGGGCGGATTCGAACCTTTCTGCTTGATTAGACACGGTATGCTATAATCCTTTTTTCGGAGAGGTGGACACATGCTACACTTGAAACGATTTGTCCGCAGGTTTCGAAGATTACCTCGCAGTGATCACAGGTTTGATTATCTGAGTGACAAACAATACGCTGCCCTAAAATTCTGGGACAAAGAAATCGACAACTTTATCGCTTGGTATAACGGGGAGATTTCTGAGCATTACCAGTCTCCCGCTCCATCCGAGGCGGCTAAAGTCAAAGACTATGACCAGCGACTCAATGCCATTTGGACCTGGGTACGCCGTGACTCTAGTAAGTACCCGAATGCGCTTAGGATCAGGCGCGACCATTTTGTCGGGAAAACAGTACTAGACATTGGCTGTGGACCGATACCCTATCTGTTGGCCTTTGAGGATTGTCAACTTATCGGCCTGGACAATCTGGTAAACGAATATCGAGAAGTTGGTTATCCGCTCGATGAATACTCACCACGTCTGAAATATGTCGCAGCACCGGGTGAGCAAATTCCACTGCCCACCAGCAGTGTCGATGCTGTAATTTCGGTTAATGCCATTGATCATGTCGATAAGTTTGCCACAACCGCCCGCGAAGTAATACGCGTGCTCAAGCCCGATGGAATCGTGCGAATGCAAATCCATTATCACAATCCCACTTTGACCGAACCGTGGAAACTCGATGATGCCGTCGTCCTACAGAGTTTTGCTCCACTGGGTCTTAATAAAATTCATGAAGAACCTTACACGGGCAACACCGTCATGACCGTCTGGTCCACCTGATTGAACTCGATATTCGTTGAGGATTATCTTGTCTGGATCTCCATCTCCGGGCTATGAAGGAAACCAGATGTCCGATATTCCACTTTTTCCGACCAGTTCAGCACCAAAGCCTCGTGACGAAATTCGAATCGAGACGCTTGAAATTCTGCCATATCCCGACCGCTTCCGAGTGTATATTCACCTCATCGTCACCCCTTTTCAAGAGCGCCCCAATCTGCTGCTGGTGGCCCACAATCAGGATGATCGACTGGTCAGCGAACTCAACGTGATCGAAACCATGCATCATGACATGGAATTCACCCTGCACATCCGGGGTGCAGACGATCCTGCGGGACTGTACACGTTGACCGCAGACCTGTTTTACGAAACTCGGCAGCCACCCCAGGACCGTCGCATCGAAACATTTGTGATTCCGAATCAGGCGGATGATGAATTTCTGGCTGAGTGAGGAGTCTGCGAGTGCAATCGCCGCACATGCGATTCAGATGTCGCCCCACGAAGCCTGCGGGCTGGTCGCCGGGCAGGAGGCTGGGCGGGCCGACCTCGTCATTCCAATCCCGAACAAGGCGGCTGATCCCCGGCATTACTTCGAGATGGAGCAGGCGGCCCTGGTGCGGGCCATGTTCGACATCGAGCAGCGCGGTCTGGCACTGACGGGCATCTATCATTCGCACCCGCATGGCGACCCGATCCCTTCGCAAACGGACATCCGTCAGGCGTACTACCCGGATGTCGTCTCCATAATCGTCAGCCTCAAAGGAGAGCCGCCGCGCCTCGCTGCCTGGTGGATTCGCGCCAATCAGGTCGATGCGGTGCCTCTCGTGATCGGTCCCACCCCGCCTGCCGTTTCGACGCCGGAATGGACAAAATCTCATCGATGGGCCATCGTCATCAGTGCTATACTGGCAGTGATCGTGATGATTGTTATATCTTTATCGCTGCTCCCACCTGCACCCAAAATTCCGTAGCGAGGGCGAGTTTATGATTCTGAAACTGATCGTGGTCGGCGTGCTCGGCCTGTTGGCGGGCGGCGTGGTCAACGCGCTGGCAGATGACCTGCCGCAGCGCCTGCGACCATCCCTGCCGCATTATCCAGACCACAGCCGCCGCCCCCTGGCCGCCTGGCTCGGAATACTGGCTTTCGTGACAGGCCGGCGCGCATCGTCCACCGGATCGAGATTGTCCTGGCGCTATCCCGTGACGGAGTTAGGGACAGCGGCATTGATGCTGCTGACCGTCATCGTCACCGAAAACGACCCCCAGGTCAGCAATTTGCAGCAGATTTTTTATCTGATCTATATGGCGATTTTTGCGCTGATCGCAGTGATCGACATCGAGCACCGGCTGATTCTGTTCGTGGTCGTCATTCCTTCGGCAGCGGTGGCGCTGCTGGACGCACTCCTGACGCCCGTCAATCACAAGCCGGACATCGGCACCGCGCTGGTCGGCGGCCTGTTAGGATTCGGAGTGTTTTTCGTACTCTACCTGGGCGGCATCCTGTTTTCGTATGGGATGGCGAAGATGCGCGGCTACGAGCTGCCAGAAGTCGCCTTCGGCTACGGCGATGTCATGCTCTCCACCCTGTGCGGGTTAATCCTGGGTTGGCAGTCGATGGTCATCGCCATGTTCGTGACAGTCTTTCTCGGCGCGCTGGGAGCCGTCATTTATCTCCTGGTGCGCGGCATGGCCGGACGGCGCTATCAGATGTTTACGCCGCTGCCCTACGGTCCCTATATCCTCATTGGCACGCTGTTACTGCTGTTGTTTTCAGATGGTGTCCGTCAATTCATCTGGTCGGTGGCCTAGTT
>JAIOHO010000957.1 GCA_019912905.1 Anaerolineae bacterium | reverse complement strand
GCGTCAGGACGTACAGGACTATCTCATCGGGCAGATCGACCGCCTGCTGAGCGAAAACAATATCGCCTTCATCAAGTGGGACATGAACCGCAACGCCAGTGAACCCGGCTGGGAGGATGCGCCCGGCGATCCGCGCGAATTGTGGGTGCGCTACGTTTCCGGCGTGTATCGCGTCTGGCAGACGCTGCGCGAGCGGCACCCGGACGTGATCTGGCAGAGTTGTTCCGGCGGCGGAGGACGGGCTGACATGGGCATCCTGAAGCTGGCCGATCAGATCTGGGTGAGTGACAATACGGAGTCGCTGGCGCGCCTGAACATCCAGGAGGGCTTTTCGCAGGTGTACCCCGCCAATACGATGGAGGCCTGGGTGACCGACGCCGGGCGCGGCTCGGTGCCCCTGAAGACGCGTTTTCATTCGAGCATGTGCGGCACGCTCGGCGTCGGCGGCCACCTGCTGCACTGGACCGAACAGGAACGCAAGCAGGCCGCCCAACTGATCGCCACCTATAAGGAGATTCGCCCCATCATCCAGTTGGGCGATCTGTACCGCCTGCGGTCGGCACAGGAGAATGCCGTCTCCGCCGTGCAGTACGTCAGCAAGGACCGCGCCGAAACGGTCGTCTTCACCTTCCGCACCTACCTGCCGTTCCCGGCGCAGCTTCCGCTGATCTATCTGAAAGGGCTGGATGCTGAGGCCATCTATGAAGACACGCGGACTGGCAAACGCAAAACCGGGGCGGGCTGGATGTTCACCGGCGTGCAGACCAACGTGGAAAATACCCAGAGCAGCGTGATGCACCTGAAACGTATCGTAGACGTATAGTTACTCCACAAACTGGTAGGGGCGACGCTCGCGTCGCCCACCTCTGGATCACCAATCACCGGCCCGACGTGTCCAACCGCGCCAAAACCCATCACACATGCCACTTCCGGGTGAATGTTCCCAATCGTTATCCTGACAGAACACGCGAATCTCGTGACCCGATTGGATGGATAAGCTCATGATGACCTCAAAAGAACGCTGGCTGGCGGTGCTCCACCGTGAAAAACCGGACCGCATCCCGATGGATTACTGGGCCACCCCGGAAGCCACCGAGAAGCTGCTGCGGCATACCGGCTGCGACTGTTTCGAGACGATGGCCGACAAACTGCACATCGACTACCTCGTCAACGTGGAGCCGGTTTATGTCGGGCCGCCGGTCGCCAACGATGCCGACACGTTTGGCTGCCGCTTCGTCGAGATGGACTACGGGCACGGCATCTATCGGGAATGCGTGTATCATCCGCTGGCTCAGTACGACTCGGTCGAAGCGATCGAGCGCAGCTATTCCTGGCCTTCCCCCGACTGGTATGACTACCGCACCATCCCCCAGCAGATTGCCGGGAAAGAGGATCATGCCGTGCGCGGCGGCGGTTCAGAACCATTTCTGATTTACTGCCGTCTGCGGGGACTGGAACAGGCCTATATGGACCTGGCGATGCAGCCGGAGATGGTGGGCTACTGCCTGGATAAGCTGTTCGACCTCGCCTACGAGAACACGCGCCGCATCTACGAACAGATTCCTGGCAGGGTGACCTTCTCCTACATCGCCGAAGACCTGGGGTCCCAGACCAGCCTGCTGTTCTCGCCGGAGACGATCCGCACGGTCTTTTTCCCGCGCATGAAACGTATGATGGACCTGGCCCATGAAGCCGGAGTATATGTCTTCACGCACAGCGATGGCTCGATCCGCGAAATCATCCCCGACCTGATTGCCCTGGGCATCGACCTGCTGAATCCGATTCAATGGCGCTGCAAAGGGATGGAGCGGCAGGCCCTCAAGCGCGATTTTGGCGAGCAGGTCATCTTTCACGGCGGCGTCGATAATCAGGTGACGCTGGCCTTCGGCACGCCGGACGACGTGCGCCGCGAAGTGCAGGACAACATCGACATCCTCGGTCAAAACGGCGGTTACATCCTGGCCCCCTGCCACAACATTCAGGAGATCAGCCCACCAGAAAATATCGTCGCGCTGTACGAAGCCGGGTACACTTATGGGCAGTCGTCGTAATCGGAGAGTGAGGGGCACATGCAGCTGCACATCGTCGGCGGATTCCTCGGCAGCGGCAAAACCACGGCCATCATCCAGGCTGCCAAATATCTGATGGCGCAGGGCCAGCGCGTCGGCGTCATGACCAACGACCAGGGCAAGTATCTGGTCGATACGGCCTTTATCCAGTTAGCCGATGTCCCCACCGTCGAAGTCACCGGCGGTTGCTTCTGCTGCAATTACAGCAGCCTGACAAAGCAGTTGGATGCGCTGGACGCCCAGGCCCATCCCGACATCATATTTGCCGAGTCAGTGGGGTCGTGCGCAGATATTGTCGCGACGGTCGTGCGACCGCTGTTCGAGCTGGGCAGCGCCGCCGTCCCGACCAGTTTTTCGGTGTTCGCGGACAGCCGCCTGCTGCGCCGCTGGCTGGTGGGCAGCCCTCTGCCCTTCAGCGACAATATCAATTACGTGTTTGTTCAGCAGCTTGAGGAAGCCGGTCTGCTGGTCATCAACAAAGCCGATCTGCTGGATGGAGACGCGCAGCGCGATACCGAACAGCGTGCGCGCCGCCGTTTCGGGGACAAGGCGATCCTGCTTCAGAATTCGCTGGATGCGGACAGCATCCGCGTCTGGGTCGAACACCTCATCAGTGGGACCGCCCCCACCCGGTCGCTGCATCTGGATTACCGCCGCTATGGGGAAGCCGAGGCCCAACTCGCCTGGCTGGATATGCGCCTGGTCCTTCTCGATATGCACCAGGCGAGGCTCCGCCAGATCATCACCGACATCCACAGCGCGCTGGGCGACATTCCCATCGGCCATTTCAAGATCCTGGTCTGGAACGCGCGGCGCAGCGCTAAGATCAGTTTTCCGACGGTGAGCGACCCCGATTGGGAGGTAAACCTGCCCGTACTGCCGGAAGGACGGGTCGAGATGCTGCTCAACCTGCGCGCCGAAACCGATTCGGATGCGCTGCGTCGCCTGGTCGAGCGCGTGCTGGAGGGCGTCCCGGTGCGCGAAATCCATATCGATTCGTTTCATCCGCGCTGGCCGGAGCCAACTTACCGGCTGGTCGATTGAACCGTGTTATCTATCGGGCAATTTTCATGACGGACCTCATACGGCACATCCGCGGCCCGTCGCTAGAATGGAAGATATTTAATTAATTATAATTGTGGCTGCTGCCTGATGAATGAACGTGAACGCTTCCATGCGACCATGCACTACCTTCCACGCGACCGCTCGCCGATCTACGACTTCAATTTCTGGGATGAAACCATCGTCGTCTGGTACGACCAGGGCCTGCCCCGCCAGGTAGACCGCGACAACAGCGACGATTTTCTGGGGATGGACTCTTTTCACCATACCGGCGTCAGCGTCGATCTGATCCCGCGCTTTGATGAAATCATCCTCGAAGATCGCGGCGAATTCGAAATCAAACAGCAGGACGACGGCGTGCGCGTGCTGCGCAAAAAATTCATGGGGTCCATCCCCCAGCACGTCGGTCATCTGCTGGTCGATCGCGAAAGCTGGCGCACGCATTACAAGCCGCGCCTTGATCCTGATAGTCCCGAACGCTACCCGGAAGACTGGGACACCCGTGTGCGCGACTGGACGGACCCCAACCGCGAGACCGTCATGGTGCTGCCCGGCGGCAGCCTGTACGGACGGCTGCGCGACTGGATGGGCCTGGAAAACATTTCCCTGGTGCTCTACGACGATCCCGCCTGGTTCGAGGAAATGGTCGAAACGCTGGCGGACTGCATCGTCGGCACGCTGACGCGCCTGCTCGAAACCGGGGCCAAATTTGAAGCCTGCGGCATGTGGGAGGATATGGCCTACAACGCCGGGCCGCTGATGAGTGTGCGCCATTTCAAGCAGTTTCTGGTGCCGCACTACCGCCGCATCACCGACCTGCTCCATCGCTATGGGGTGGATGTGGTCTGGGTAGACTGCGACGGCAACATCGAGAAGCTGGTTCCGCTGTGGCTGGATGCCGGGGTCAACTGCATGTTCCCGCTGGAAATCGGCACCTGGGGCGCGGACCCGGTCGCCTACCGCCAGCAGTACGGCCAGGATCTGCTCATCATGGGCGGCTTCGACAAACATATCCTGGCGCGGTCGAAGGACGAGATCGCCCGCGAGATCGAGCGGCTGACGCCGCTGGTGGAAGAAGGCGGCTATATCGGTTTCTGTGACCACCGCGTGCCGCCCGATGTGCCGCTGGACAACTACCTGTTTTACCTGGAAACCGTGCGCAAAGCGTGGGGCAAGAACCTCAATCTGAAGCCTATGCACCCACTAGAACATAAGATCAGCTAATTCACAGCTTGCTTGAGGGAGTCAAATGGAAACGTTGGAAATCATCCGCAAAGCGATCATCGAAGGTCAGGCCAAGGAGGTCGAACAGCACGTTCAAGCCGCGCTCGACAGCGGCATGAAAGCCACCACCATCCTGTATGACGGCCTGATCCCGGCAATGGCCGAAGTAGGCCGTCTGTACGAAGAAGGCGAATATTTCGTGCCGGAAATGCTGATTGCCGCCCGCGCCATGAAAACCGGGCTGGGTCTGCTGAAGCCGTTTCTGGTCGAGGGGAATGTACAGCCGCTCGGCAAAGTCGCCATCGCCACCGTGCAGGGCGATCTTCACGACATCGGCAAGAACCTCGTCAGCCTGATGCTGGAAGGGGCCGGGTTCGAGATCGTAGACCTGGGCGTCAACGCCGAACCCCAGAAATTCGTGGACGCCGTCCAGCAGCAGCAGGTGAACGTGGTCGCCATGTCTGCTCTGCTGACCACGACCATGACACGCATGAAAGACACGATCACAGCGCTGGACGCCGCCGGAGTGCGCGGCAAGGTCAAGGTCATCATCGGCGGCGCACCCATCACCCAGGCTTACGCCGACGAAATCGGTGCGGACGGCTATGCGCCCGATGCAAGCCAGGCTGTGAACCTCACCAAACGCCTGCTGGCTGCATCCTGAGGACCGGATGGTGTCGCTGTGACCCGCTACTTTGAGTATCAAGACTGCGATTGGGCGCGCCTCGAAACCGACTGGCGTGCCTGGTGGGACGGGAAGTCAGACCGGCCCATCGTAACGATCGTCACCCACGACCCGGGCACATTCCCGGAATCGGGCGACGATTTTCTGACGCGCTTCCCCCTGGAGAAGCCAGCAGAAGAAATCATCGACTACTTCGAGCAGGTGCTCCAGCGCACCCACTTCTACGGCGACGCCTGCCCCAAATGGTGGGTGAACTTCGGTGCCGGGGTGATTGCCGCCTTTCTCGGCTCGGATGTGGAATACAGCACCGGCACGACCTGGTTCAAACCCGTGCCGGTCGAGTCGCTGGCCGACCTGCACCCGGAATATGACCCGGATAACATCTGGTGGCGGCGCGCGCAGGACATCACCCAGGCGTCGATCGATCGCTGGGCGGGGAAGCTGGTGGTGGCCTACACCGACCTGGGCGGGAATATGGACATCCTCGCCAGCCTGCGCGGGACGCAGAACCTGTTATTCGACTGCATCGAAGCGCCGGACGAGGTTATCCGCCTGATCAGTGAAATCACCGTCCTGTGGCAGCGCTATTTCGACGAACTGGAAGCGATGATGCCGCCGCAGCAGCACGGACGCGCGGCCTGGGCACCGCCCTGGTCACCCACACGCGGCTACATGCTGCAAAGTGACTTCAGCTACATGATCTCGCCGGATATGTTCGAGCGCTTCGTGCTGCCCGATCTGGTGACCTGCTGCGAAACGCTCGATTACCCGTTCTATCACATGGATGGCAAGGGCCAACTGCCGCACCTCGACATGCTGCTGTCGATCGACAAGCTGCGCGGCGTCCAGTGGCAGCCGGGCGATGGGCAGCCGCTGGCCGACCACTGGCTGGATGTGCTGCGCAAAATCCGGGAAAGCGGCAAACTCTGCCAGGTGTTTGTGACCCTCGACGGGGCGCTGAACATCGCGCGGGAGCTGGGCGGCAAAGGCTTCCTGTTCGATATTCTCGATCAGGGCCGCACCATTACCCCGCAGCAGGTGGATGCCTTTTATGAGGAACTCGACCGGATCGGCCCATAAACGAGGACAGGTGTGTGTCCGAAGCATCCACTAATCATCGGCGTCACCAACTGATTCTGATGCCCTCCGGGCGGCGCGGTGACGTCGCTCATGCCGACACGCTGCTGGATGCGGCCCGGCAGTTAGGCGTCGAACTCGAATCCATCTGCGGCGGTCGGCAGACCTGCGGCAAGTGTCTGGTTGCCCCGGAATTCGGCCAGTTTCCCAAACATCACATCACGTCTGCGCCAGAGCATCTGTCTCCGCCCGACGCGGACGAGCAGATCTATGCCGAGAAACACGGCCTGGATCTGAGCAGGGAGCGGTTGGCCTGCGCCGTCCATCTCCTGGGCGATGCGCTGCTGCACATTCCCGAATCCAGCCTGGCGCGCAAGCAGGTGGTTCGCAAGGAAGCGGGTGACCTTGCCATCGACCTCAAACCCGCTGTACAGATGGTGTACGTCGCCGTGCCCCCGGCGGAACTGGGCGGACGCGGGGATTGGCCGCGCTTAAAAGCGGCGCTGGCCGAGCAATGGAATCTACCCGACCTGACCATCGACCCGCACCTGCTGCCGCATATTCAGACCACCCTGCGAGAAACGAACGGGGCGGTGACCGCCACGATCTGGCACAACCGCGAGGTGATCCGCCTGGAACCGGGCTACGCCGAGAGTCTCTATGGGCTGGCGATCGACATCGGTTCGACCACGCTGGCCGGGCATCTGTGTGACCTGCGCACCGGCGCGGTGATCGCCACCGAAACGATGATGAATCCCCAGGTGCGCTATGGCGAGGACCTGATCAGCCGCATCAGCTATGCGACCGAGCCGCAAGGCATGAGTCGGATGCACCACGCCATCGTGCGGGCCATCAACGACCTGAGCAAAAACGCGGCGGAGGCAGCCGGAATCGCGCCGCACGAAATTACCGACATGGTGCTGGTCGGCAACACGGTCATGCATCACCTGATGCTGGGCATCAACCCGGTCGAAATCGGCCACCTGCCCTTCGCGCTGGCGACCGATGACGCCCTCGATTTGCAGGCGCGTGACCTGGGATTCAAGACGATTCACGAAGGCGCGCGGGTGCATCTGCTGCCGTGCGTGGCCGGGTACGTCGGCGCAGACAACGTCGCCGTGCTGCTGGCGGAGTATCCCCACCTCGATGAGGGCATCACGCTGGTGGTGGACATCGGCACCAATGCGGAGATTCTGCTGTGCCAGGGCGAGCGCATCCTGTCCGCTTCCAGCCCGACCGGACCCGCTTTTGAGGGCGCACAGATCACGCACGGCCAGCGGGCGGCAGCGGGGGCCATCGAGCGGGTGCGCATCGTGGATGGCGGCGTGCGTTATAAAGTCGTGGGCGATGCCCGCTGGAACGACGAACTGAACGAGGGCGAAAGCCTGCGGCCCACCGGAATCTGCGGCTCCGGCATCATCGAAATCGTGGCGGAGTTGTTCACCGCCGGGTTGATCAGCGGCCACGGCAAATTCGTCGAGGATGCTGCCGACCGATCCGACCGGATTCGACTCCACGGCAGATTGGGCGAGTTTGTGCTGGCAGCCGCCGACGAAAGCGCCACGGGCAGCGAAATCGTGATCACGCAGAAAGACATCCGCGCCATTCAACTGGCGAAAGCCGCGCTGTATTCCGGCGTCCGCCTGCTGATGGATCACCTCGGCATCCAGGCGGTCGATCGCATCCGTCTGGCCGGGGCCTTCGGCAGTTATATCGACCCGCTGTATGCCATGCGCATCGGTCTGATCCCGGACTGTGCGCTGGACCGGGTGACGGCGGTCGGCAACGCGGCGGGGGATGGGGCACGTATCGCCCTGCTGAACGTCGATCAGCGGCAGATGATTCAGGACCTGGTGCGGCGGGTCGAGTACGTCGAAACCGCCGCCGAGTCGAACTTTCAGGAATATTTTGTGGATGCGCTGCTGCTGCCGCATGCCGTCGATGCGTTTCCGCATTTGGATCAGATCGGGGGATGGGAATGAAGACGACGTTAGAGGAACTTCTGGCAGGTGGACGCCCAATTGTGGCCGATGGCGGCATGGGCACGATGCTGTTCAATGCCGGGTTGCAGCGGGGGCAAGCCCCCGAATTGTGGAATATCGAACGCCCGGACGTGGTCCGCAGCATCCATGCCGGGTATATCCAGGCCGGCGCCCAGATTATCCTGACCAACACTTTCGGCGGCAATCGCGCACGCCTGGACATGCATGCTCTCGGCGAGCGCGCGGTCGAATTCAACCGGGCGGCGGCACAACTGGCCCGCGCGGAAGCCGACTCAGCCGCGCAGCCCGTGGTAGTCGGCGGCTCGATTGGCCCCACCGGAATGATGCTCGAACCCCTGG
>JAIOHO010000956.1 GCA_019912905.1 Anaerolineae bacterium | reverse complement strand
TATTCATGGACTCCAAACTATATTTCCAATAACGCTACTATTAGGATGCTTCCATTATAGGGATTGAGACGCAGCTCTGTCAAACTGCTACGTGCCTGTCCAGGTGCGCCAGGCATCGGGCAGGCGTGCAACCTGGCCGTCATGGGTGATGCAGATGTGCTTGCTGGAACCTGTAACAAAGACTTCGCGGCTGTTGGCGTCGACAATCTCATAGCCAAAGGTGACTGAACGGCTTTTCATATCTTCAATCCAACAACAGACGGTGATGTACTGGTCATAGCGCGCTGGTTTGAGATAACGGGCATGGACCTCGGCGACGGTCAGATAGTGGCCGGTATGCTCGAAACTGGCGTAGTCACTGCCACGCTGCCGCGCGTAATGGCTGCGGCCCTCTTCAAAGTACACAATGTAACTGGCGTGATGGACGATACCCATCGCGTCGGTTTCCGCATATCGGACATGGAAGGTGGTTTCCGCGACGTAACGATCTTCAGGGGGCACTTGGAGACTCCGGCGGTGATTTCTGGAGGATGGCCGCACCTTTTTCGTTGGCGAAGGTCTGGACCACGATGAGATCATACGCATCCAACCAACGGTTGACCATATGATGCTCGTCATCGCGCAGAAAATCGTCCACAAGGATGTAGGCACCGGGCCGCAGTCGTTCATACAGCACCGGCAGGGCAGGGTAGCGTGCCAGCGGCCCGGTGCCGGACGGCGGGCCATCGACGATCAGCAGGTCAATTGGTGCGGGCAGATTCTCCAACGCGGCAGTGTCGTACCAGCGGAATGGCTCATCGTTCAAGGTCAGGGAGCGCAGCGGCGTGTGATGCACTTCAGCGACCGCTTCCAGCCGATGGGCAGTGAGGTTGGATGCTGTAATCTGCGTGAAGGCGGCTTCGTGTTCCAGCGAAATCAACTGGCCTGCGCCGATTTCCTGCAAGGCGTAAGCGGAAACCAGGGTGGAGACACCACTGCCAATTTCTACGACCAGGCGGGGCTGATGCTCTCGAATCAGGGACACTGCCAGATTGACGAAATCCGGCGACGCTGCCCACAGGCGCATAGGGGGCAGGGGATGGGCGATTTTAAGAGTAGAGTACAATGAAAAGAGTGCTTCCGTTTGCCAGTAGTGACGGACCTGCTCGATCTGGAGTTTGTGATAGATGCGCAGCAGCGTAGACAGCAGCAGGTATCCCAGAATCACCAGCGACAAGGCAACCCCAAAGCCGCCCAAGAGGAACCCGGCTACGATCGCAAAAACCGCCCAGACCGCCCATTGAAGATAGACATCACGCCGAAAGGTGTAAAATTTCGGGTCGTGTTCCTCAATCTGTGCCGGCTTATCGACAGGCATGCCGATTATTCCGGCCTGTGACGGCGAGCCAGTTCCGCACGCACGTCATCCAGCGAAATGTCCAACTGGGCCATGAGGACGAGAGTATGGTAGAACAGATCTGAAAGCTCGCCCACCTGTGCGTCCCGGTCCTGACCCAGGGCCGCGACCACGACCTCGGTGGCCTCCTCTCCGACTTTCTGGGCGATGCGGTTCAGACCTTTGTCGAACAGGGTGTTTGTGTAGCTGCCTGGCTTCGGGTTGGCTTTACGGTCGGCGATAATCGCTTCAAGTTCGACGATCATATCAGGCATGAGTAACCTTTGCCGTGAATTCAGTCAAGGTGCGATAAAAACAGGATGTTTCTCCGGTGTGGCACGCGGGGCCTGCTGGCTCGACCAGAATGAGCAGGGCGTCTGCATCACAATCCACGAAAATCTCGCGCACTTTCTGGATATTACCGGAGGTCGCGCCTTTGTGCCACAGCTCACCCCGGCTGCGGCTCCAGAAAACCGTTTCACCGCTTTGCAGCGTTTGTCGCAGCGATTCGGTATTGACGTAGGCGACCATGAGCACCTGGCGGGTGTCCGCATCCTGGACAATCGCCGGGATAAGGCCCTGTTTATCCCACTTAATCTCGGCCAAGTCGATCATAGTCCCATCCCTGTGTGCGCATCGGCACGTCGAATTCATCCAGATAATCTTTGAGATCGCTGATGCGGAGTTCGTTGTAGTGGAAGACGGAAGCCGCCAGCACCGCGTCCGCTTTGCCTGTGGTCAGAGCCTGGCGAAAATGCTCCATTGTGCCTGCGCCCCCAGAGGCGATGACCGGGATCGATACGGCCTCGGCAACGGCGGCGGTGAGTTCGAGGTTATAGCCGTCCTTGGTGCCGTCGCGGTCCATGCTGGTGAGAAGGATTTCGCCTGCACCGCGTTCTTCAACCTCGCGCGCCCACTCAATAGCATCTTTGCCGGTGGGCACACGTCCGCCATTGATAAACACTTCCCATTTGCCGTTGACGCGTTTCGGGTCGATGGCGACGACGATGCATTGGCTGCCAAAAGCCCACGCCCCCTGATCAATCAGGTCCGGTGTTTTAATAGCCGCGCTGTTGATCGACACTTTATCCGCACCGGCCAGGAGGGTCGCCCGAATGTCATCCAGTGTGCGGATGCCGCCGCCGACACAGAATGGAATAAACACGCTGTCGGCGACATGACGGACCATATCGAGAGTGGTATTGCGGTTTTCGTGGGAGGCGGTGATGTCCAGGAAGACCAGTTCGTCCGCGCCCTCCCGGTCGTAGATAGCGGCCTGCTCGACCGGATCACCCGCGTCCTGCAAATTGACGAAATTGATGCCTTTGACGACCCGGCCATTCATGACGTCCAGGCAAGGGATAATGCGTTTGGTTAACATGCGGTTTCTCCTGCTGCGCGGATTGCTTCGCGCAGGGCGATCTTCCCTTCATAGAGTGCCATCCCGATGACGGCCCCGGCGACGACCTGGCTGTCTCGCAGCTGCTCGATGTCGGTCAGACTGTCGATCCCGCCAGATGCGATGACGTTCAACCCCGTCGTGCGGCCTAATGCGATGGTCGCTTCGATGTTGGCACCGGTCAGGCCTCCATCGCGGCTGACATCGGTGAACAGGGCGTGGCGCACCCCCGCCGCGAACATGCGCTTGCCCAGTTCTTCGGGCGTGGTTTCCGAAACCTGCTGCCAGCCGTGCGTCGTGACTTTGCCATCACGAGCATCCAGCGCCACGCCGATGTGATCCGCCCCCCAACGCTGGACAGCCTCGCGCACGATGTCTGGATTCTGGAGGGCAATCGTGCCGAGAATAACCCGACTGGCTCCCTGGTCCAGCGCGGCGGCGATGTCCTCCAGCGCGCGTAAGCCGCCGCCGAACTGAACCGGAATGCCAAGCCGCGCGACCTGTTCGAGAATGTGACTGTTACTGTTTGCAGCCGCAAACGCTCCATCCAGGTTGACCATGTGAATCCAGGCCGCCCCCTGATCAATCCACGATCTGGCGGTGACAATGGGGTCGTCACTAAAAACAGTCTGCCGGTTCGGATCGCCTTCTTTCAGGCGAACGACTTTCCCTGTGCGCAAATCAATCGCCGGATAAATGATCATGGTAGGCTAACACTCCAGGAAATTCTGAAGGAGTTGAAGGCCGGTCCGCTGGCTCTTCTCCGGGTGGAACTGGACCCCGTAGATATTCTCGCGCTGGACGACTGCCGTGAAGGGGAGGCCGTAATCGACCGTAGCGACAATGTCGTCCGGGTTAGCCGGGTCGCAGTAATAACTGTGCACAAAATAGGCCGAATTGCGGGTATCAATGTCGTTGAGCAGGATACAGGGTCGGCGCTGCTGGAGCTGGTTCCACCCCATGTGCGGCACCTTCAACTGCGGGTGATAGGGAAAGCGAGTCACGCGCCCAGGCAGCAGCCCCAGACCTTCGTGTTCGCCCATTTCGTCGCTGCGCTCAAACAGGAACTGCATTCCCAGGCAGATGCCGAGATAAGGGATTCCCGCATAGACAGCATCTCTGATGGCTGTGTCCAGACTTTGCCTGCGCAGTTGTTCCATCCCGGCCCCGAACGCGCCTACCCCTGGCAGGATAATTTTGTCCGCATGGCGAAGCTCATGCGCGGTGCGGACGATGCGCATATCGGCGACACCGAGGTAATTGAGGGCATGCACGACACTTCGGAGATTGCTTGCGCCGTAGTCGATAACCGCTAACACAGGTCTGTCCTTTCCTCTGCTTATAAATGAAAAACCCCGCTCGGTGCGGGGCTTCATTTGTCGAAATGAACCATCCGTGACAGCTCAGGAAAAGGCCAACACCGAAACGGGATCGTATGTGCTGTTGGGATGATGCGGATTCATGATCAATTTCCACTTGCTTGATGGGGCGCAGTATAGCGGCGGACACCTGTCTTGTCAACCACTGCATGACAGGGTTCATCGATGATTGATCGACACCCGGCGTGGAGATGATACAATACGCCCCTATGGAACAACCTACGATTGCATTGCTCACGGACTTTGGTTTACGCGATGCTTATGTCGGCGTCATGAAAGCTGTGATGCGCCGCATTTGTTCCGGCGCTGCCTTGATCGACCTGACCCATGCCATCGAGCCACAGGCGGTTCGGGAGGCTGCGCTGACCCTGTTAAGTGCCTATGCCTATTTCCCGGCAGGGACCATTTTTCTGGTGGTGGTCGATCCTGGGGTGGGCACCACACGCCGCCCGGTCGCTGTTGCTGCGGGAGATTACCAGTTTGTTGCGCCGGATAACGGGGTCCTCAGTTATGTGCTGGAATTGCTCCCGGATGTCCGCAGTGTTGAACTGACCCAAGACACGTATCGGCTGCACCCCACCAGCCAGACTTTTCATGGACGTGATATTTTCGCTCCGGCGGCGGCGCATCTGGCGGCGGGCGTGTCACTGCCTGAATTGGGGCCGACCCTCCATGATCTGATGCGTCTGCCTGCCCCCCGATTGGATATTGTCGATGGGTGTCTCCTCGGCGAAATTGTGCACATCGATCATTTCGGCAATGTCGTGACCAGCATCGGTACGCTCACCTGGACTGCGGAGGACGTTTTGCAGTTGCAGCCGCAGTTTGGCCCTTCACGCGACGTGCGGACGATCGACGCGGCTCATGCAGTGGTCGCCTGTGGCGATCAAGAAGTGGCAGGCATCTTCCGTGCCTATGGACAGGCCGCCCGCGGCCAGATGCTGACGCTCGTGGGCAGCAGCGGTTTTCTGGAACTGGCGATTAACCAGGGGAACGGCGCAGCAGCGCTGAACATTGCAATTGGCGATCCGGTGGAGTTAAGGGTGTAGCGTATGCAGCAGTTTGTGATCGATGGTGGTTATCCGCTCAGCGGCGAAATCCGTGCCAGTGGGAACAAGAATGCCGCGCTGAAGATGCTCCCGGCCTGTTTGCTGACCACTGAGCCGGTTGTGTTGCATAATGTGCCCGATATTGGTGATGTGCGTGTCACCATCGACTTGATGCGCCAATTGGGTGTCGAGGTGACATGGCAGGGTCCGGCGACTGTGCGGGTGCACGCGCGCGAGGTCCGCCATTCGGCTCTCGATGCCGACTTAGCCACGAAGATTCGCGCCAGTGTGGTGTTTGCCGGGCCGCTCCTGGGGCGGACAGGGCTGGTCGAACTGCCGCTGCCGGGCGGCGATTCGATTGGTGAACGGCGGCTGGACACACACCTGGCGGCCTTTCGCAAACTCGGCGCGCAGATGGACTTTGATGGCCGCGTGCTGCGCATTCAGGCAGACGGCCTGACCGGTGCGAATATCCTCCTGCCGGAAGCCAGTGTCACGGCGACCGAAAACGCGCTGATGGCGGCGGTTCTGGCGAAGGGGACGACGGTAGTGCGTAATGCGGCCAGCGAACCGCATGTCCAGAATCTGTGCGCCATGCTGACGGCGTTGGGCGCCGATATTGAGGGCATCGGCTCGAATCAACTGACGATCCAGGGGGTCAACCGTCTGCATGGGGGTGAAGCACGCATCGGCGCGGATTTTATGGAAGTCGGCAGTTTCATTGGTGCGGCGGTCGTGACCGGCGGCGAGTTGCTCATTCGGGAGGCCGATCCCCAGTATCTGGATATGATTGCGCTGGTGTTTGAGCGCCTGGGCGTCCAGTGGGAAGTGCGCGGTGAGGATATTTTTGTGCCCGCCCGCCAGGAGCTGGCGATTGTGCCGGACCTGGGCGGGCGTATCCCGGTGATCAAAGCGCAGCCCTGGCCCGGTTTCCCGCCCGACCTGATGAGCATCGCCCTGGTGGTCGCGACGCGCAGCGCCGGGGCTGTGCTCTTTCACGATTGGATGTATGAGAGCCGCTTCTTTTTCACCGATAATCTGACCCGTATGGGCGCGCGGATTACGCTGTGTGACCCGCACCGCGTGCTGGTGCAGGGACCGACGGTCTTCAGCGGCGCGGCACACATTTCCAGCCCGGACATCCGCGCAGGGATGGCGGTATTGCTGGCGGCGCTGGCGGCGAAAGGGCAGACGCGCATCTCGAATATCCAGCAGATCGACCGGGGCTACGAGCGGGTGGAAGAAAAGCTGATCGCGCTGGGCGCGCACATCGAGCGTGTCACCGTCAACCCGGCGGCACCGCCGGACATGCTGGAAATGGCCCGCCAGACTCCTTAGGCATTCGGCCCGCGTATGCGCGCATCACCCTGGCGGCGAGTTACCTTGAGGTTGTCCAGATGCTCCAGTAATCCAATCGCATATTTTCGGGTCGTGTTGAACTGGTCCCTAAGCTCAGATGCGGTGATCTGACCATTCTGATCGATCAGCCCCAGGATGGCGGCGACCATTTCTTCGTAGGTGGCGCGCGCAAATATGACATCGGCCTGAACACGGATGATTTCGCCCATTTCGATCAGTGCGGTGAGCACCGGCTCGCCGACGATGGCGGTGGCTTCGGCTGGCGAAGGTGGGGTATAAGGCGCGGCGAGCATCATCTGCCTTAGTTGGCGGATCTGCGCTTCCTGTGCCGGGGTAAAACGGACCTGGTGTTCTCTCAAGCGGATGCTGCCGCCGTTGATTTCAACCTGATCCAGCGACGCAGCCAGAGCGTTAAACACGGCCTGTTTTAGATGAAGCTGGCTGCGGAGGTGCTCACGCTGCATCCCGGCGCGCAGCGGCTCTCGGTGATGAAAGGCGGTGAGGGCGGCTAATATCTGCTGTGCCAGCGATGCACGGAATTCGGCTGCCATATAGACCCCCGGCCACAGTTCGACCAGGCGGTTATCATCCAGCGCTTCGGCAATCAGACTCTGGAGTTCCACCTCGGTGTAGCCAAGCTGTTTTTGCAGCGCTGCTGCGCTCATGGGTTCCGGCTGGCTGGCGGCCTGCAAGACTCGGTCGATTGGGCTGCCACGCATCTGAAGCTCCAGCCGTTCGATCACGTCGGGCTGCAAGCGCTTCCAGCGGCGTCCTGGCTGTGGATTGATGACCACACCACCGCCGATGGTTTCGCCAGGGGAGGGGTAGCGGAGGATGAAGCGGTCCCCCTGGGCCAGAGACAGGGGTTTTTCCAGGCGGATTTGCAGCCAGCCGGTGTCGCCGGGTGGCAGAATGTCCGCATCCAGCAGGCGCACCCGTCCGGTCGTTTCGGCTGCACCGACGAACAACTTGACCTCGGCATTGTGTTTGAGAGGGCGCGAGGCGTCGGGCAGGTGCCGGAAATGGACATCGGCCAGCAACGTCGCCGGGAATTGGCGTGGATAGGTGAGGACATCCCCGCGCTGAATGGTTGTTCGCTCGATACCGCTGATATTAACCGCCACTCGACTGCCGGGCTGGGCAACCTCCACCGGCTGTTTATAACTTTGCAGACCGCGGATGCGTCCGCGCAGGGCCGAGGGTTGGATTTCGATCTCGCTGCCAACCTGGAGTGTTCCACCAAGCAGCGTGCCGGTGACGACGGTGCCAAAGCCGCTGATGGTGAACACGCGATCCACTGCCAGGCGTGGGCTGCTTCGGTCAATCTGCTGCGGCAGGTCGGCGAGAAGCAGGGTCAGGCGGTCTGTCAGATCAAGCAGGCCTGCACCGGTGCGGGCCGAAACCGGGACGATTGCGGCATTTGCCAGTCCAGTCGGGCGCGTAACTTCACGGATGTCCTGCTCGACCAACGCGAGCCATTCGGGGTCATCCACCAGATCGGTTTTGCTCAGGACAATGAGGCCGTGTGTGATACCGAGCAGATCCAGAATCGCCAGATGCTCGCGCGTTTGCGGCATCACGCCCTCATCGGCAGCGATGACCAGCAGGACGGCGTCAATGCCGCCTACACCGGCTAACATGTTTTCGATAAAATCGCGATGTCCCGGTACGTCGATAATGCCGACCATCTCGCCGCCCGGAAGTTGAAGCCAGGCGAATCCCAGATCAATGGTCATCTGCCGCTGCTTTTCTTCGGCGAGGCGATCGGGATCGATCTGGGTGAGCCGATGGACCAGCGTCGATTTGCCGTGATCGACATGCCCGGCGGTGCCAATCACGCGCATAGCTGCTGCTTAGGTCCCGTGATTCTGACCATTGGTCCCGTTCGGGATGGCTGCTTTGGCCGAGACCGCAACCGAACTGCCGGTGTCGTATTCCAGCAGGAGAGATTGATACCCTTCCCGGTAGAGGCGCGCCCGTTCGCGTTCGAGCTTCCACAGACGGTCGAGCGCATCCTGAATCGGCGGGAATTTCTGGCG
>JAIOHO010000090.1 GCA_019912905.1 Anaerolineae bacterium | reverse complement strand
CCACCTGTTCGGCGGCCTGCACATCGACATGCAGCACGCGGGCCGGGGGGCGGGTGCCAAGCTGCCGGGTGGTATCGATCAACCCGATCGAGAGGTGTTTTTTCTCCGGCAGAATGGGCAGCGCCTTGACGACGAACGTGCCTCTGCCCTGATGCCGGGTAATCAGGGCCTGCTCCTCCACGACATCGAGCGCCCGCCGCACGGTATGGCGGTGGTGCCCGAATTCCGCGCTCAATTCGCGGTCCGAGGGCAAACGCTCCCCCGGCGCATAGTGTCCCGCCTGGATGCGTTTGATAATGACATCGGCAATCTGTCGGTAATAGGCAATGCCGTCTTGCTTATCGCGCATAATCAGGTATCTCAGATGTGGGTTTGCCATTCAGAGCAAGTGTAGGCTATCTTATCGAAATAAATCCACCAATCTTGGCTGATTCTTAAACTTTTTTTGTATTTTGTTTAATCTACCCAAACTAAATTGCACAGTACGCGGCAATTGTCTACAATTATAGACCAATCGCTGCGGTTATACATCGCCCTCGTAAATTTATCGACTGTATGAAAGGTGAGAACGCATGAATCGTCGATGGTCCGTAGTTCTGATCATATCGTTATTTCTAATCTCCGTTTTTGGTGTCGCACAGGCCCAGGAAACCATCCCGGTGACCATCCGCTGCAAGGCGAATGTGCAGGGTGGTGAGGGCTGGCGCTGCGACAATTTTGCCGAAGTCGAGTCCCAGGTCGAAGCCGACCTCGGCGTGACTCTGGATCTCACGCTGATTCAGGACGATATTGACTGGGGCGACTACAAGCAGGAATT
Source organism: Anaerolineae bacterium (assembly GCA_019912905.1). Lineage (GTDB taxonomy): Bacteria > Chloroflexota > Anaerolineae > Aggregatilineales > Phototrophicaceae. The sequence goes on along the minus strand of JAIOHO010000090.1, from coordinate 6,240 downwards.
TGTGCTGGCGTCCGAGGCCAACGAAGCGCCAGATATTATCCTCTCCGGTCATGAGGACATCGGGGCCTGGGCTGCTTCCGGGCTGATTATCCCGATTGAAGACAAGCTGGCGGATTATCCTCAATTTGAGGATGTGGTTCCCAATCTGTGGGAATCCATGAAATATCAGGGCCTGATTTACGGTGTTCCTCAGGATGCCGAAGCGCGCCCCATCTTCTACAGCAAACTGCTGCTGCGCGATCTGGGCTGGAGTGAAGAAGACATCGACTCCCTGCCGCAGCGGGTGGCCGACGGCGAGTACACTTTTGCCGACATGCTGGCGACCGCACAAGAAGCGATCGACGCTGGTGTGATCGAAGAAGGCAATGGGTACTGGCATCGTGGAAGCAACGGCTTTGACTGGCTGATGTACTACTTTGGTGAGGGCGGACAGATTACGGATGAGCAGGGCAACCTGGTCTGGGACAGTGCCGCAATCCTGAAAGTGTACGAACTGCTGGCTTCGCTGCCGGAGACCGGCGTGACCCGGCCTGACATGATTGGCCTGAGCGGAAGCGAAGTCTGGCATCCTGCGGTCGCCTCCGCCGATCAGGTGCTGTTCGCGCAGGGCGGTACGTGGAACTGGGGCAGCTGGGCTAAGCAGTATGTCGCGGATCGCGGTGGCAATGATTATCTGCTGCCGAACATTGGGCTGATGCTCTTCCCGGCCCTGGATGCAGGCACGGCGCTGACGCTCACCCATCCACTGGTCTACATGGTCAGCTCCCAGAGTGAAAACCCGGATGTCGCCATGGCGCTGATTGCCGCCGTGACCACGCCGGATGCGAACAACCGCCACGCCATCGACAGCTTCCACCTGGGCATCCTCAAGTCACAGGTGGAATCGGAAGCCTATAAGAACGATCCGGTGCTGAGCAACGCTCACTATATGCTGGACTACACCACGGGCGCGCCCAACAATCCTGATCTTCCCGCGTGGCAGAATGCTTACTGGGTGGGCATTCAGGCTGCCGAAACGGGCGCGAATACCCCTCAGGAGGCCCTCGATCTGGCGACGGCTCAGTTGAAGAACGAGATGGGCGATAAAGTCATCTACAAATAGAGTGCACGAGAAAATCGGTCGCAAGGCCGGTATGCATCTGTTGTAGACCAGACTGGTGGGGGCGGGTTCCGGCCTTCCCCCACCTGCCAAGCGTAGACCCGGCGAACGGGGTCCAACCTGAAATTGCAACCTGCGAGTATCAGTTTGTGAGTATGCGATGACTCAACCCACAACAACCCTGGATGACCAATTTACAGCCGCTGAAAGCAGGACCAGACGCAGCCGAAAAAAGTCGCTGTCTTCCAACATGGCTGCCTATGGGTTCCTGGCCCCTGCTGGATTCTTGGTGATCACCTTTTTTCTGGTCCCGGTGGTGATCATTTTCTACCTGAGTATGACCAATCTCTCCACGTCCAACTTTACGACCGACCTGTCCGCGATGCAGTTTGTGGGCCTGGAGAATTTTCGCATTCTGTTTAATGACCAGTTTGCCGCCAAAATATTCTTTAACACGGTGTTTTATGTGCTGGTCACGCTGTCCCTGTTCAACGTGACTCTGGCCCTGATCGTCTCCCTTCTCTCCACCCACATCGAGCGCCGGGCGGGGTTCGCCTTCCGAGCGATCTGGATTTTGCCGCGCATTACCGCCGCAACCGTCTATATCATGCTCTGGCGGCGGCTGGCGGTCGAAGCGCCGTATGGCATCATTAACCAGGTCAATACGCTGCTGGGACAGACCACCTACAACTACCTCGATGCGCGCCCCTGGGAGTTCGTCATCGTCGTGAATGGTTTCATCGGCGTGTCTTTCGGCATGATCATTTTTACCTCGGCCATCGAGTCGATCCCCAAAGACCTGTTGAATGCCTCGCTGGTGGATGGATCGACGATTTTGCAGCGCATCCGCTACGTGATCCTGCCGCTGCTGCGCTGGCCGCTTCTGTTCGTCGTGACCTATCAGACCCTGTCCCTGCTGACCTCGTTCGAGCAGATCCTGCTGCTGACGGACGGTGGCCCCGGCCTGTATGCGACGGAAGTCTGGTCGCTGACTGCCTATCACCGCGCACTTTCCAATTACTTTGGCAACGCCCAGTGGGGCTACGGGTCTGCCTTTGCCGTCGTGCTGGTGATCATCGGCGTGGTCCTGGCGGTGATTTATATGCGCGTCTTCCGGTTCAATGAACTGGTGGCCGAACCGAAAATCGAGGTGTTGTGATGGCCGCACTTGCCCACAGCGACGATACACCGGGTGTGCTGGACGTACACAGCCTGCTGCGCACGATCCGTAATGGGTTGATTGTCGTGGTAGCCTTAAGCCTGATTGTCGTCATTCTAACCGCATTTCTCAGGCCGCTGATTGCATCCGTCAAAGTCGATGAGTCGGTGACGACGACGCTGGCGCAGCTTGTCATCCTGGTGCTGCCGTATATCGCATATATCGCGGCAGGCAGTGCGGTCCGCGATCAGCTCAGTGACCATCCGCTGCGTGCCGTCCTGACCGCTTTGCTGGCGACTCTGGTCCTGTTTGTGGTCATCTCGATAGGACACTTCGTCTTCCATCTCGGGCCGTTTGTGCCGACCTCTTCTCTGGAAATGACCTTCACGGAGGCCGAGGGCGGCGCGCTGGTCGAGTCGCTGGTGCCGGGCGGTGTGGCCGAGGAAGCCGGGGTGCAGGTGGGCGATCTGATCACGGCGGTGCGGCGTGACCCCGTGACCAGCGGTACGCTGAGTGCTTTGATTGCCCGGTCTGCTGAAGATTCACCGTTTCGCCTGCGTATTGTACGCGGGGGGGAGGAAACGCAGCTGACGGTTCGGACCGTGCTCGCGGGCAATGATGACCTCGGCAAGCTGCTCCCTGGTCTCGTGGTGGCTTTGATTGTGACCGCCGTCGCGATCTTCTGGCCTGGGCAATGGACACCTTATGTCATCTTGCTGGCGATTCTGCTGCCGCTGCTGATCGGGTATTTCTGGCTCATCATTGCCACTTTCTCGTACCGTACCGAAGGGCTGATTCCCCTGGATGGGCAGGGTAATGTCGGTGGCTGGACGCTCAACAACTGGAACTTTCTGTTTGGTGCTGACATCAGTGGGTTGAATGTCAGCATCTGGCAGATTACGCTGAATTCATTGATCATCGCCGTCGCCATGATGGTAATTGTGCTGCTGGTCTCGTCAATGGCGGGTTATGCGCTGTCGCGGATGAACTTTGCCGGGCGGCGCGCCTTCCTGTCCTTTACCCTCGTGCTTCATGGTTTTCCGGCGGTGACGCTGCTTATCCCGATCTTCTTTGTCATGTCGTACCTGGGCAAGGTGCCGCTGGTTGGTGAGTTCATCGGCTTCAACAAACCGGTGGGCATCTCGCTGGTGATGGTCGCGTTCGAACTGCCGCTGGGTGTCTGGCTGATGAAAGGCTTCTTCGACAATATCCCCTGGGATATTGAACGTTCCGCGCTGATCGATGGGGCCTCACGCTGGCGTACCTACTGGGAGATTCTGCTGCCGCAGATCCGGCCCGGCATTCTGGCGCTGGGCATTTTTGCCTTTATCGGTGGCTGGAACGCCTTCCTGATTCCGCAGACCTACAGCACCGGCGCAGGGACCATCAACCTGCCGGTGTTCCTGCGCCAGTTAATTAACGAAACCGCGCCGGTGAACTGGAATCAGGTGGCCGCGGTCGGCATGTTCCAGTTGATTCCGGTGTTCATTATCTTTATCTTCGCCCAGGAATACCTGCTCAATATCTACGCGGGCGGCACAAAAGGCAGTTCGTAGAAGGAGGCCGCTGGTATGGAAGTCAAAATCGAAAATCTCAAAAAACAATTCGGCCAGGTGATCGGGGTCAAGGATCTCGACCTGAACGTCAGGGATGGGGAATTCGTGGCGCTGCTGGGGCCATCGGGCTGCGGCAAGACCACGACCCTGCTGATGCTGGCAGGCATCTACAAGCCGACCGACGGCACCATCCGCTTCGGTGACCGCGTGGTCAACCAGGTGCAGCCCAGGGACCGCAACATCGGCATGGTCTTTCAGAGCTACGCGCTTTACCCGCACATGACCGTCTTTGGAAACATCTCCTACCCGCTCAAGCTGAAGAAAGTGCCGAAACAGGAGCAGATGGAACGGGTCGAACGCGTCGCCAATACGATGGGTATCGGCGGCCTGCTGGACCGGCGTCCGGGGCAGCTTTCCGGCGGACAGCAGCAGCGGGTGGCGCTGGGCCGGGCGCTGGTCAAGGAACCGGACATCCTGCTGTTCGATGAGCCGCTGTCGAATCTCGACGCCCGCCTGCGGCTGACGATGCGCAGCGAAATCAAGCAGTTGCAGAACCGGTTGGGCATCACGGCCATTTACGTCACGCACGATCAGGTCGAAGCGATGACGATGGCGGACCGGATCGCTGTCATGAACCAGGGCGTGCTGCAAGCGTTCGATACGCCTGAGGACCTGTACGACCGGCCCAAGACGCTGTTTGTGGCCGGGTTCGTCGGCAATCCCCCGATGAATTTCGCGGATGTGTCCGTCATGGCGGAGCACGGCGGTTTTACGGCACGTAACGAGTCGATTCGGCTCCAGGTGCCTGCCGAGCGCGGTCAGAAAGCCGCCGCAGCCGGCAAGGTGCGGATGGGCATCCGCCCGGAAGACATCCATGTGGTGGATGAGGGCGACGCTGTCACTGCCGAAGTGGTGATTGTCGAACCGCTGGGCCGCGATGCCATGCTGGATGTGCGCTTTGGCAGCGATCAATTCCTGGTGCTGGCCGACCCCCAGAAGCACATTCGGGCGGGCGATCAGGTCAAACTGCACTTCGATATGGACAGCGTCCAGTTCTTCGATCTTCAGTCGGAGCGCTCGCTGCTCTGGAATTGAACGTGAGATAGGCCCATGCGGTCAGTGCAGACCACCGAGCGCATTGAAGAATTCGCTGGTGCTCAGTTGTGGATTCCGCGCCTGCATCGCCATGTCAGTGCGGGTCCAGATTCGGTACGAGGGTGATTCCTGTGCCGCCGCCGAAAATTCCAGACTGATCATGCCGGGCTGTGGGCCAGGCGTATCGTCTGGTGGGTAGTCGGCCAGAACTGCCAGCACGTCGTCTGCCAGCGGCCTCAGTATTTCCTGGACCGGCTCGGATGTGGCAGCGGATAGACCCTCCACGCGGATTATGATGCGAAAATCCGTTTGCATGGCCGCAAAATAACGCACGCTGCCATCGGCATTCAGGCAGTTTTCGCCGTAGCTCTCTGCCCGGGCCTCGCTGATCTGGACGCCGCTCAAACGGTCGGCCAGGCGCTGTTGAATCTCAGCGCTGAGATTGGGGTTGGGCTGCGTGGCCCACTGCCAGCCGCAGGGGGTGTATTCTGCTGAGTCCGAGGTAACCGGGGTTGCCACGAGGACGGCGGTGGACGAGGCGATGTCGTCGTAACGTTCGACCGGGCCGGGCGACAACACGGCGGACACAATCACTGCGGCAATCACTGCGATCAAGAGAATGCCGCTGAACAGGATGATTCGGGCTTTGCGGCTCATCATCTACCCTCTATGTCAACAGACGCTGCACGCTTGTCGAGGGTTCCAAAATAAAAACCACCCCGCGCTGCTGAGGTGGTTTTTCCGGTTTGGGTCAGCTTTGCTCAGATTTGAGTGCCTTTTGATAGGCTTTCCAGCCAGGGCACCAGGTCGTATGCCAGCGCCACAGCCGCGCCTTCAAGGAGCGTGGGTTGGCATCGGCACTCGCCCGCAGCGAACAGGTCGCGCATTTCATGTCGGATGCGTGGAGAACAGGTTGTGAAGCCATCGGTCATTCCTTCTGCTAAACCCTGTTCTCATCTTAGGGGGAGTGCGCTCTGATGTCATGTGATAAATATCACAAGTACCGTCACAATCTCTGAAATGCAGTTTGCGCGATGTGCTCAGTTTTTGTGGAAATGTGGCAGCACGTCGCGGGCGATCAGCTCCAGGCTTTCGAGGTCGTCCAGGTCGATCCATTGCAGCAGCAGGCGCTCGACCCCGGCGGCCTCCCACTGGCTCAGGCGATCCACCAGTTCCGACGCGGTTCCACCGGTCGCGCCGCGCTCCCACAATTCATCCGTGCTGCCGACGCCCTTCGCTTCCAGTTTGGCGCGCAGGTCAGCCTCATCTTTGCCGAAGGTGGTGTTCGTCGGCACCGAGCGTTTGACGTTTTCCAGTTTACGTCCCTGCTG
>JAIOHO010000955.1 GCA_019912905.1 Anaerolineae bacterium | reverse complement strand
ATATTGCACGGGTCACCCAGTTCGCCGTCCTGATGCTCGTCCAGGCAGGTGCACGTGCCTCCCATGCGGCGTGGATGATCGGCCAGCGCAGGCGGCAGATTCTGGGCCGCAGCCAGGTACGTCCGACCATGATCGTCGAGCAAAAACACCCAGCCAGTTTGCAGCCCGAACAGATCGGCCACATGAACCAGGGCCGAATTCAGCGCGCGCGCCAGGTCCACCTCATGATTGAGCGCCTGGGCAATGGTGTTGAGGATTGATAATTCCCGGTTGCGCCGCCGCAGTTTTTCGGTGTCGGTTTCGAGTTTATGCCGATAAGCCATCAGGACCTGAGATCGTTTAGCGGACTGTGCTTACCTGCAAGCATAGCGTAGATCGCGCGCGGCCCCAACTGGACTTTCGCACAGTTTGGACGTCATAACATCAATTCGGAGTAAGGTTTTTTCGGGAAGCATTTGTCGTCAGGAAAGCCGGGACCCTCGCACCACAAGTCGTCATCTGGGCAGTTTACCCTGGACTTTAGAACAGGTGTGCGACTGTACTTCCTCCTGATGAGTGAATTGGTTCCTTCTGCTAGACTGCTCTTGTTGACCAGACAGGAGAGCTACTTCATGGACATTGCATCGCTCACAACCCGTATCGCAGGTGAGGTCATTTTGCCGGATACCTTCGCCTATACCGAACTGCGCAGCATTTTTAACCAGACCAGCAGCCCGGCCATCATTGTACGCGTCAAAAACAACGAAGATATTGCGACCGCAATACAATTTGCCCAGGATTATCAACTCAAGCTGGCGGTGCGCAGCGGCGGTCACGGTTTGACCGGGCTGGCAACCAACGACGGCGGGCTGGTGATTGACCTTTCTCATTTGAACCAAGTCGAAGTGCTGGATCCGGCGGAGCATCTGGTCCGCATCGGGGCCGGGGCCAAATGGGGCCAAGCCGCGGAAGCGCTGGCAGCACATGGGCTGGCGCTTTCGTCCGGCGATACTAAATCGGTCGGCGTCGGCGGTCTGACATTAGGCGGCGGCATCGGCTGGATGGTGCGTAAATATGGCCTCACGATTGACCGGCTTGAGGCAGCAGAAATCGTCACCGCAACTGGAGACACCGTGCGCGTCAGCGCCCACGAGCATCCTGATCTGTTCTGGGCGATTCGCGGGGGTGGCGGCAATTTTGGGGTGGTGACCTCATTTGATTTCCGGGCGCAGCCTGTCCAAGCGGTGGTCGGCGGTCTCATCACCTATGACCTGACCGAAACCGAATCGGTGCTCAAAAAGTGGGCGGCATTCATGCGGACGGCGCCGGAGGAACTCAGTTCGACGCTCGTGGTGTTTTCCGGTTTTGGCCCCCAGTTTCCGCCCCAGATCATGGTGTATGCGTACTACGCCGGGGGTGATCAGGCGGCGGCCAACGCAGCCATCCAGCCGCTGCTCGAACTGGGCGCAGTAAAGAGCCAGGACATCCAGAAGAAGCCGTATCACACGCTGCTGGAAGAAGGGCGCGTGCGGCCTGCCGGTATTCGGATGGTGAGCGAGAGCGGCTTCATCAGGACCGTGAGCGACGATGCTGTGGCGGCCATTGCCACCCACTTCGGGCAGCCCGGTACCCCCATCATTCAAGTCCGCAGCCTCGGCGGTGCAGTCGCGCGCATCCGTCCTCACGAGACGGCATTTGCCCACCGCGATTCCGAGGCAGTCTTCTGGTCCGTGAAGATGATTCCGGCAGACTCTGCGCCCGAAGTGGTTGAGGGGGTTCGGCAGGAAACATGGCAGTGGCTCAAGCCGTTTGCCAGCGGCGCTTACGTCAACTTTCTGTCGGATGCCAGCGACCCCAGTGTGGCGGCGGCTTACCCACCCGCGACTTATGACCGGTTGGCCGCGGTGAAGGCCCTCTATGACCCTGACAATGTATTTAACCAGAACCATAACGTCAGGCCGGTGGTCGGCAATTACGCCTGAGCAATCCATTTCGAAT
>JAIOHO010000954.1 GCA_019912905.1 Anaerolineae bacterium | reverse complement strand
GGTGTAACGAGTGGAGCACTGTCTCAACGAGGGACCCGGCGAAATTGAAGTACGTGTAAAGATGCGCGTTACCCGCAGCAGGACAAAAAGACCCCGTGGAGCTTTACTGTAGCCTGTCATTGCGTTAGGGCGTGGCCTGTGTAGGATAGCTGGGAGGCAGGGAACTCTGGGCGCTAGCCTGGGGGGAGCCAATGTTGAAATACCAGCCTGGTGGCGCTTTGGCCCTAACCGACACTTGTGAAGCCAGGTGGGGGACAGTGGCAGGTAGGCAGTTTGACTGGGGCGGTCGCCTCCTAAAGAGTAACGGAGGCGCCCAAAGGTTGGCTCAGGCTGAATGGAAACCAGCCAAAGAGTGTAAAGGCACAAGCCAGCTTGACTGCGAGACGGACGAGTCGAGCAGAGACGAAAGTCGGGCTTAGTGATCCCACGGTGCTGAGTGGAAGGGCCGTGGCTTACCGGATAAAAGCTACCCCGGGGATAACAGGCTAGTCTTCTCCAAGAGCTCACATCGACGAGAAGGCTCGGCACCTCGATGTCGGCTCATCGCATCCTGGGGCTGAATAAGGTCCCAAGGGTTGGGCTGTTCGCCCATTAAAGCGGTACGCGAGCTGGGTTCAGACCGTCGTGAGACAGGTCGGTCTCTATCCGCTGTGGGCGTTGGGAGTTTGCGGGGAGCTGCCCCTAGTACGAGAGGACCGGGGTGGACGCAGCGCTCGTGTGCCGGTTGTGTCGCCAGATGCATTGCCGGGTAGCGAGCTGCGGATGGGATAACCGCTGAAAGCATCTAAGTGGGAAGCCCACCCCAAGATGAGACTCCCCATCCCTAAAAGGGAGTAAGACCGCTGGCAGACCACCAGTTGGATAGGCCGGGAGTGGAAGCGCAGCAATGTGTGGAGCTGACCGGTACTAATGGTCGAGGGCTTAACCCGGTGGTACGGAGAAGTGGGTGCTTTCGCGAGCAGAGTATGCAGTATGTGGATGTGACCTTCATCTGAAACAGTGAACACTGAGAGGGTGAGGGGGAAGAGGACAGGCAGGGATTTGTTGGTGGTTAGAGCCATGGGGGTCCACCCGGCTCCATCCCGAACCCGGTCGTTAAGCCCATGAGCGCGGATGGTACTGCACTGGAGACGGTGTGGGAGAGTACGCCGCTGCCAACAGCTTTCTCCTTCTTCTCCTCCTCCCCTCTCTTTTCCTTTTCCCGCATCATCGATAATCTCATAGCAATCAACCTTAATCCGCGTTAAACTCCCCTGATGACCCGATCCATATCACCCCGATCCCCACAGCAGCCGCAGTGGATGGTGGTTTATGTAACACACAATATCCATGAGGCGCATATCGTGGTCGGCAGGCTCCAGAGTGATGGAATCCCCGCAATGCTGCATCAGGTGCCAGGGGCCAGTGCGATGGGCATCACAATCGGTCCGCTTGGCGAAATCAAGGTGCTGGTCAATCCAGACGATTACGAGGCTGCGCTGGACGCCCTGTTCCCCAATGAACCTGATGCCCTGTCTGATGACCTTAACCGGATGATCTTTGATGACGATACCGACGCGGACGACGAATAACACTCTGACCGCGATTGCAGGCGTCCGGGTGGGACATGCCACGCATCTGGAAGGGGCAACCGGGTGCACGGTGGTCTTATGTCCAGAGGGCACGATCGGCGGAGTCGATCAGCGCGGTGGCGCGCCAGGTACACGTGAGACGGACCTGCTGCGCCCCTCCCACCACGTGCATACGGTCAACGCGATTTTGCTTTCCGGCGGCAGTGCATTTGGCCTGTCGGCGGCAGACGGAGTCATGCGATTTCTGGAGGAACGCGGACAGGGGTACCGCAGCGGCGCGGGTTATGTGGTTCCAATCGTGCCTGCCGCGATCCTGTTCGACCTGACCCTTGGAAAGCAGGGCATCCGCCCGGACAGCGCGATGGGTTATGCGGCCTGCCTCGCGGCCAGCGATGAACCGGTCGAGCAGGGGTCTGTTGGGGCGGGCACAGGCTGCCGGATCGGTGCGATGTATGGGAATGCGCGCGCCACCAAAGGTGGCGTTGGCTCTGCCTATATCGCGATTGATGACGAACTTGCGGTGGCCGCGCTGGTGGCGGTCAACGCGGTCGGTGATGTGCTCGATGAGCAGGGGCGCATCCTGGCCGGGTTAAGAACCGATGCCGCGAGCAGTCAGTTTGTGGGTATGCTCGAAGCGCTGCGCGGAACCGCACGGACGGTTGCACCGGCCACTCGCGACAATACTGTGATTGGGGTGGTTGCCACGAATGCTCGCCTGTCGAAAGAACAGGTCAACAAGCTGGCGCAGATGGCGAACAACGGCGTCGCGCAGACGATTCGACCGGCACACACGATGTTCGATGGCGATACGATGTTCGCCCTGGCGACTGGCGCAGTCGATGCCAATGTCAGTGTGGTCGGCGCGTTTGCGGCAGAAGCGGTGGGCCAGGCCATTCGCCGCGCAGTAAGGGCCGCAAAATCCGTGGGTGAGGTTCGGGCTATAAGCGATTTTTAATGTTAAGAAATCTTCCTTTGATTATTAACACATCCTTAGCACAACTTTGATATTCTCCGCATGAGTTAATAGAGATTCCCACGCGAAAGAAAAAACGATGGCTAAGGTGGTAATCGTTGAAGACGAAACAACTCTGGTCCGCAACCTGGCGGCGAAGCTGCAAGACGACGGCTTCAAGGTCACGACCGCAACCGACGGCGAAGACGGACTCGACAAGATACGCTCGGAGCACCCTGATCTCATTATCCTAGACATCATGCTGCCGCGCCTGGATGGGTTGAGCATCTGCCGCATTGTGCGCCACGATACCTCGCTGGCGCACATCCCCATTATCATGCTCACGGCACGCGGCACTGAAGTCGATAAAATCGTTGGGCTGGAAAGCGGTGCGGATGACTACATCGTCAAGCCATTCAGCCTGGGCGAGTTTCTGGCGCGGGTGCGGGCGGTCATGCGCCGCGCACCGGGGCGGCCTGTGCCCCAGGACGAACTCTCTTCCAATGATCTGCGCCTCAGCCTGACGGGTCGCCGCTTTTTTAAGCAGGAGCAGGAAGTGAAGCTGAGCAACAAAGAGTTCGACCTGCTGGCGGAATTGATGCGCAACAAGGGTGCTGTGCTCTCGCGCGATCTGATCCTCACGAAAGTATGGGGGTATGATTATTTTGTGGACAAACGCACGGTGGATGTACATGTCCGCTGGCTGCGCGAGAAGATCGAAGACGACCCCTCAAACCCCACCCGCATCGTGACCGTGCGCGGCGTAGGCTACCGCTTCGAGGGTTAATCCTCTTATAATACAGGTCGTGGCAGCATCCATTATTCCGAAGTGGATTTCAACTATGCTTGAAAATCAGGCCCGGCGCGGCTCGCTGCTGGTCGTGGCTGCGGCGATCTTGTGGGGCACGACCGGCACGGCTCAGGCGCTCGCGCCAGAGGGTGCCCAACCGATTCTCATCGGTACGCTGCGCCTGGTGATCGGCGGCGCGGCCTTGCTGATCATTGCGCTGGCACGCGGCATTCGCTTTCATCTGCGGACATGGCCGCTCAAGCCAACGCTTCTGACCGGCCTGACCATCGCCACGTATCAGTTGTGTTTTTTTGGCGGCGTGGCCCGAACCGGAGTCGCAGTGGGCACCATCGTCGGCATTGGCAGTGCCCCAATCATGGCCGGTTTCCTGGCATGGTGGCTGAACCGTGAGAAACCCGGCCCGCGCTGGCTGGCGGCCACGCTGCTGGCGATAGTCGGCTGTGGACTGCTGGTGGCTCCCGGCCAGGATGCGCGGGTGGATGCGGTGGGTGTGATCCTGGCGCTGGGAGCTGGATTGTCGTATGCGCTCTATACGCTGTTCAGCAAGCGCCTGCTGGCGCATTACCCGCCGGATGCGGTGATGGCGGTCGTATTCTGCCTGGGCGCGCTGCTGCTGGCCCCGACGCTGCTGCTGACCGATCTCGATTGGTTGGCAGAGCCGCGCAGCCTGGTCGTCATCCTGCACCTGGGTCTGGTTGCGACAGCGCTGGCGTATGTGCTGTTCGCCCGGGGGCTGTCCCGCGTTCTCACAGCCACAGCGGTCACGCTGTCCCTGGCTGAGCCGCTGACCGCCGGGATTCTGGGTGTGTGGGTAGTCGGCGAACGCCTGTCTGCCCTGGCGATTGTGGGCATCGGACTTCTGGTGGCCGGGTTGGGCCTGCTTACTTTTCCCTTTCCGAATATTCTGAAACCCAGGTTTGTACCATGAATCTTTTTAGGTCGGATCAAAATACCGTAGAAGTGTTAGAGAAGCGCGTGCTTGAACTTGAGCAGCAGTTGGCGCATACCAAAGCCCTGCTGCTCACGATGTCCAACAGCGCCTATGATGCCCTGATCGTGATGAATGAGCGCTGCGAGATCCTTGCCATCAACAACCGCGCCGAGGATCTCTTTCAGCGTCAAAGACCAGTTGGCGAAACACTGCTGGACATGACGGGATCTGCTGAACTGGCGGCTATGGTCGAAGACACGCTGACCAATCGGGAGGAAATCCTCGAAGAGCAGATGCGGATCGGTGAACACGTCTACCGGGTGCGAACAGAGGTCGTCATCCGCAATCAAAACACGTTTGTCTGTCTGGCGCTGGAAGACATTACCGATCTGGTGCGTCTCAACCGGGCGCGGCGCGATATGGTCGCCAACATCTCGCACGAACTGCGCACGCCGATTGCCAATATCCGCCTGATTATCGACGGCCTGTTCCATGAAACCGAGAGACCGAAGCGCAAAAAGAGTATCAATTCGCTGCGGGCGATTGGCCGCGAGACGGACGCGCTGCTGTGGATGGCCGAGGAACTGCTCGACCTGTCCATGATCGAATCCGGTCAGGCGATCATGCGCATGGTGGAAATTCCGGTTGCCGAAATGGTGACTGACGCTGTGGAGCGCATGTATGACCAGAGCGATGACAAAGAACTGGATGTCGTCCTCGACGTACCCGAAGATCTCCTGGCCCTGTGCGATCGGGATAAAGTGCGCCGCGTGCTGGTCAACCTGATCCACAACGCGATTAAGTGGTCGCCGCCCGGCGAAGTGATTACGGTCCAGGCCCGCAGCGCAGGGGACGAAGTGAAGATCAGCGTTATTGACAGCGGCCCTGGCGTCCCTGATGATCAGACGGCGCGCATCTTCGAGCGTTTCTACCAGGTGGATTCCTCGCGTTCGGTCAGTGAAGGCACCGGCCTGGGCCTGGCGATCTGCAAACATATCGTTGAGGCGCATGGCGGACACATCTGGGCGGAGGGCAGCAGCAAACAGCCCGGGGGACGCTTCTTCTTCACCCTGCCAGCCGGAGAATCGAAGCCTGAGTCCCAGAATCCGGTGTGATTCTGACAAATTCTCTGTTATACTCATTGAACAACTTGAATACGCAAACCTTCGGGGCAGGGTGAAATCCCCGACCGGCGGTAACGTGCAGATTGCACGAAGCCCGCGACCCGTGTCGCCAATACTTCGGTACTGGTGCGTCATGACCGATGGTCATGCCGGTGGATCTGGTGGGAGGCCAGAGCCGACGGTTAGAGTCCGGATGGGAGAAGGTGTGTAAGCAGCCTGACTGTGCGATGGCATAATCAGGTGGTTCGATTTGCTTACATCTTTGTATCGAAACGTGATCTGGCAAGGGCTGGCATCACGATTTTGAGCTACCTCTGCCCCGTGTTTGTCTAGCAT
>JAIOHO010000953.1 GCA_019912905.1 Anaerolineae bacterium | reverse complement strand
GTGCTGGATTTGATCGAAATCTCGTCTTTCGAGTCGATGGACAATTTTTTGGTCTTGGCATCCAGTTTGATGGTCGTGCCCTGTTTGGCGTCCACGATTTCGATGAACATTTCACTGGGGCCATCCACCATGCGGATGATGTGCCCCTCGCGGGATTTCATCGTGCGAATTTCGGACTTGCCGCCTTTGACGGCATCATCCCAGGCTTCCGGGGGCGAGTCTTTCCCGTTCCAAAGGGAGCCGACGATGTAGGGGCGGTTGAAATCCCCATGCTCGAAGGCCACCAATACTTCGTCATCGACTTCCGGCATCCAGATGAAGCCGCGATTTTTGCCCGCTCCGAGCGCTGCGACTCTGGCCCAACCGCTCTGCAAGGTGTTATCCAACCAGGGATAGCGCAGTTTGATTCGTCCCTTTTTATCCGGGTCGTTGATGTTATCGACAATCGCCGGAACGACACCGCCCCAGTACGGCTCGTGATCGTTGAACACCGACTGACTCTCGATCAGGTCCGTCATAAGCTGGGGCCGCGCCCCCTGGACACTGAATTCGGTTTCATAGCCTTCGGGTGTATAGATGTGGCGGGCCGCGGTGACCATATACTCGCCCGAAAATTTACTGCCCACCTTCGCGATTTTCACTTTCATGCCGGATTTGATGTTGGGATTGCCGATCGCAACCCCGTCGGCTTCGATGAACCCGGCGTTAATCTCATCCAGCAGCGCCTGCGCCAGCAAATCGGCTTCGCGCTGAGTCGCCACCGGACGCCGAACCACGACTTCCTCCGCCGCGCCGATGGCCGCCTGTGCCGCCTGGCCGCCATTTTTGCCAAATCCGATCTTGGGGGACGATTGGCTGGAGGTTGCCTTACCGACGATTTCCTTCTTTTCCTGCGGGTTCCAGCCCTTCACTGTGACGGTATCCACCTGTCGCCACAGGGTCATCCTGGGCTTAAAACTGCGCAGCTTGGTACCCCATTCCAGTTCGATATTGCCGCGCGAACCGGTCGGTTTGCGGAAATACAGCGTTCGATCATCCACCAGCACTTCATAGCCAAGACGCTGTGCACGCTGGGTCAGAAACTGCATGTCAGTCAGGTTGTGCTGGTAGACGTGATCGTAGACTTCACCAGGGTTGCTCACCTGTGCGGAAAGACCATTTTCGCTGGCGATTTTCTGAACAATATCCCCATCCGTGACATTCAGGAAAGCGCGCGATTTAGTCCCCCGATTGAGCCGGTGGCTTTTGTCATACGCACGGATAGTCGTCGTCGCCCCAAGGTCATCATTAAAAGCCGGTTCAATGGCAACGACTTCGCCCTTAAACACCGCGATCGTCGTCGCCACCTGCTCATCCAGGGGCATCTCGATTTCGAGTGTCTTGCCCAGGTCGAACGGCCCGCTCTCCAGAATCTTGAATTCGTCAGTATCGACGATGTGGATGATCGCCATATCCGGCAGATACAGGCTGGAATCGACCGTCACCTCCAGTACCTTATCCATCTGCTCGGTTTGAAGGTCCTGCCCATTGACCTTAATCCGAATTTGTTCGACCCATTCTAATCCGGGCTGCTGTGGCATAGTGACCTCAACTTCCTGGCGGGATGTTCAACGGCGTGCCAGGGGGTATCTTCAACGGATCGTTAATATTGTTGGCGGCCATAATGTCGCGGGTGGCATCGGGCGACCCGCTGTTCTGGGCGGCGATGGTATCGGGCCGGTCCGCCGAGGTCATCTGGGCCACTTTGGGCGCGACCTGGGCGGCAGTCGCTGCCACCGGACTCTGGGGGCCGTAATCGTCGACGTCGATCATCTGCTCCAGCGTCAGATCGACCTCACAGCGCACCGGGGTGCCCTTGTCATCGAACAGGGTGAACTTCTGCGTCATATTGGTCAGCACCGCTTTGAAATACAGGCGGCCCCATTCGAAGGCCACTTCGGGCGGCGCGCTTTTGTCCGACTGGGCATGCCGGGTGGTGTCCGTCACCATCATCATCTTCCACAGCTTGTCGGTATAACTGCGCACATCCGACCCGGTTTGCAGGGTGTCGAAGTAGACCTTCAGCTTGAGTACCTGCGAACCACCCTGTTTGAAGCGCACTTCGGGCGTGTTCGAGCCTTTGCTGGCTTTTTTCTCCCACTGGTTCTGCTTGGTGAGGGTGTACTCAAACGGATTAAACATACATTCGACGTCGTCACCGTCGGTCACATTTTTGATCTTGGCAGGTTGTAACCCGCCTCTGGTCAGTGTCACGGCTCGAACTCCTTCTCACTCACTAATGCTTCGAGCGCCGCTCGTGTTCGATACGCAGCCGGTCGCGCAGGACGTTGTAGACGGCTCGGGCCATCTTATCGACATCCTGTCCGCCGCCCTGGGTCTCCTCCGACCCACCGGATTCCTCGCTGCTCCCCTGGTCGTCGGGGGCGGTTTCTTCCGTGCTGGTGGTGGTCGTATTTGGCGAGATCTGACTGCTATCGCCTCCAGCAGGCGACCCCGTCTCTCCGCTGCCGAAGGGACTCGTCCCGAAGCCCGAAGCCCCCAACTGCTGCTGGGCACCTCCGGGCAGCCCGTCATTGCCAGATGCAGGCGGCGGGGCCGTCTCCGAAACCTTGCCGGGGAATGTGTTGCCGCCTTTGCCGGGCAGGGCATCACCCAGGCCGCTCGGAACCGTCACGCTGTCCATTTTGCCACCGAGGGGTGGATTGTCCGCCTTGCCGCCAAACTTGTCGGCCCGGCTGATGCGAGTCGGCGGCGTCGCGCCGCGAATGCTCGGGGCATCTTCGATGTGATAGCCCACTGGCTCATGGGGGGCATCATCACGGCGGTCTGCGCGCGGCGGATTCGACGGCGCGGCGGGTGAGGTCGCGGGCGCACGCTGAACGTTCGAGGGCGACGGCCCACTGCTGGAAGGCGCAGGTGGCGTGGAGGCCGGTGGCGTTGCGGATGCGCGCTGCACATTGGCCGGCGAGGGGCCGCTGCTGGGCGGTGTCGCCGGAGGCGATGCCGGTTGGCTCACTGGGCGCGCGGGCGCAGAAGATTCCGCCCTGCGGATCGACGGCGGGGCTTCAGAAGGCTCACTGCGGTTGGCTCCGTGCGGTGGGGTTTGGTCTCCGACATCCTGATCCGGCGGCAGCGACACCCGGTTAATCGGTCGGGTCGGCGCAGATGAGGAGGTCACCCGCACCGATGGCCCGGCAGGGGGCGGCACGTTCTGGCGCATGACCGCGGGATCGGATGCCGCAGGCGAGGCCGTGGCCGCACTCAGCGGAGACATCGGCTGCGTATCGCTCCACGCGGCGGGTTCATCGAAGGCTGGCAGGTCTCGCTGCTCACCACGCAGCGGATTCTGCGGCGTTTCGGATCGCTGAACTCGTCTCGGCGGCGGTGAGGCTGCCGGTCGTGCGGGTGTGGATGATTCGGGCGGATTGGAGTCCGCGGGCAGCGGCGCATCTACCGGGTAAGACGGCGGTGCATCCTGGTCAGCGTACCCGGACTCAGGCGCAGGGGATGAACGAATCGTTGGCGCGGGCGCAGTCGCTGGCGGTGCATCCAAGTCTCGGGCCGGAGAAATCGGAGGATGAACTGCCACAGGCTGCCGCATCACCGGCGGCGAATCCGCTGCCGTGGGCGTCGATTTTGGCGTCACGGGTGATGGCTGCTCCGGTACATTCGGAGCCACAGGTGAAGCTTCGCTCACACGTTGAACCGGTGTATTTCGTTCAG
>JAIOHO010000089.1 GCA_019912905.1 Anaerolineae bacterium | reverse complement strand
GTCCGGCGCGCTCTGATCGGCCTGCTGTGCCTGAAGATTGGTAATCTCGACCCCACTGTCGGCTGCGTACCCGAAAAGCTGGTTGAGCATCTGGTTGGCCTGCGGTTCCGTCAGAAACACGGTCGAAGCGGCATCCAGGTTCGTCCGGGCGTTGTCGATCTGCTTCTGGAGGACATCGATCATTTCAGGATCATCGCCTTCGGCTGCGCGGGCGTCCAGCGCCGCCTGATTCTCATCGATCTGCGTGGTCATGGCTTCATAGGCGCTCCAGCGCGGCAGAATCGAGGTCACGGCGAACAGGATATTCCCGATCCCCACCAGGGCGATCAGCAGGAACGGCAGCAGCGCCCGGAGGTTAAATTGCAGCAGATTCTGAAGGTTTTCGAAGGCCATGAAGTCACGATCCTGTATGAATCTTACGAGCAGTCGGGGTTAGCTAACGCGCACATCCAGCGATCCTGCGAATCGCCTTCCCCGGCCCACCCTTGAAGGCCGTTGTAATCGACGTGCCAGTAGAGAATCTTCTCGCCGTGCCAGGTGCCGCACACCGGCCCATCCAGCAGGCGCAGCGAAGTGCCGTCGTATACCTGAGTCAGGGTGTCTACGCCCGACGCGCGTTCGAGGATGCGCAGGGCACCCACACTGCTGAAATCGACTACTACGGTATCCCCGGCATGGAACGGGCTGGGCTGGGCACCCGGACAATCCACCGGTTCGGCAGTCATCTCGACATCGGCTTGTCCAGCCGCCAGAATCTCAACCGGCGCAGCAGGCGTGGGCGGCACAAGCACCGATTCGCCAGTCAAACGCGGCAGGGCGTCGTCCAGTTTACCGGCTCCATAGGGCGAGGCATAAATCGAAAGGGTCATCAGCAGCACCCCGCCGGGGTTGTGCACGATGGAAATCTCATCCATTGCCACCCCCGGAACCGCAAGCGCCTCCATATCGGCGATGGCGTCCATTAAATCATGCGCGTCGCCCTCCGCTTGCAGCCGAAACGTGCGCAGTTCGTAAACCCCGGTCTCAGCCATCTGCGTCGTCTGCTGCGCTTGCAGATTGGTAATTTCAATGTGATGCGTGCGGGCATGCTGGTACAGGCGCTCGATGAAGCCGTCGGCCTCACCAGGGGTCAACAGCCGCAGCGCCACCTGATTGCGGTCGTCCTCTGCCGCGC
>JAIOHO010000952.1 GCA_019912905.1 Anaerolineae bacterium | reverse complement strand
GACTCAGGCGATGCGCACGATCAAGCACTCGACGGCGGAGATGGTGACGCGCACGATGGAAGTGGAGTCCAGCATCCAGCGTCTGAGGAAAGTGAACGACGACGTGCACAAATTGTTAGGTGAGTTGAAGCTCTAAGGCTCATGAGCGATTCTCTGGATACAGACCTGCTGAATATTTTCAGGGACGAGGTTGGCGAATACCTGGAAACCCTGAATACCCTGCTGATGCAGATCGAAACCGCAGCCTCCGCCGACCCGGAATCGCTGCGGGAATTGAATCGCGTGGCGCACAGCATGAAGGGTGCGTCGCGGGCGGTGGGCCTCAAGGTGATCGAAACGATCGCCCATTATATGGAGGAAGTTTTCGCCGCGTCCATGCAGCATCAACTCAAGCTGGCCCCGGATGTATGCGACCTGCTGTATGACGGCCTCGACCTGATCCAGACGGTGGTGGATGGTGACGAGAACGACGAGGAAACCCTGGCTCACCTGCTGATGCACCTGGAGCAGGTGGTCGCAGGCAGCGCGATCCCGGCGGATGAACCTGTTCAGGAGGCGAAAGAAGCCACCAACCATCACGGTGAGGAGCCGCCTGCCGGGACCAATCATAAGTCGCCACCAGCTGAGCCGATTCAGCAACCTGCCGAAATGCCGATTCCGCCCAGCCTGGTGACCGACACCAGCACGGTGATGATGCGCCCAATGGAGGAAAGCATCCGGGTTTCGGTCGGCAAGCTGGACCAGTTGATGGCCGAGGTCAGCGAACTGCTGGTGGCGCGTATGCAGTCTGAGGAACGCGTGCGCGATGTCCAGTCGCTGCGGCGCTTGCATGGCAGATGGCGGCGGGAATGGCAGGGAATCCGTGCAGCCTATATCCGCCTGGCCCGGCGTGTGCAGGATGAGCAGGGCGACCTGGATGCGGACCTGCTGGTCATTTTCAAATTTCTGGAAAATAATCAGCGCAATCTGCTGGCCGCCACCCATCAGCTCAGCCAGCTTGTGCAGGCACTCGGTCAGGATAATCTGCGCCTGACCACCCTGGCCGACCAGTTGCAGGATGACGTCAGCCGCATGCGCATGGTCGCCTTTGAGACGCTGCTGGGCGGTTTTCAGCGTATGATCCGCGACCTGGCGCGCGATACAGGCAAGCAGATTCACCTGGACGTGATTGGTCTGGCGGTCGAGGTCGATAAAACGGTGCTGGATGCGCTGCGTGACCCGATCATGCATCTGCTGCGCAATGCGGTCGATCACGGCGTCGAGCGGCCCGATGAGCGCGAACGCAGCGGCAAGTCCCGCACCGGGCGGGTGCGCCTGGAAATCGAGCAGCGCGGCAATGAAATCGTGCTGCGTGTTGCCGATGATGGCAAGGGGATTGACGTGGCAGCCCTCAGGCACAAGGCGCTCCAGACCGGGATTATCGCGCAGCAGGAAGCTGATGCGATGTCCGATGAGGATGTGCGCAGCCTGATTTTTCACCCGGGCCTGACGACGGCAGCCACCGTCACGGCCATCAGCGGGCGCGGCATTGGTATGGATGTGGTGCGCGACCGGGTTGAGAGTCTGCGCGGGCGGGTCAGCGTCATGAGTGTGGCTGGGGAAGGCACGACCATCAGCCTGTACGTGCCGGTGTCGCTGACACGGATTCGCTGCGTGCTGCTGGAAATCGGCATGGAGACCTATGCTATTCCCTCTGCTGTCATCGTGCGCATGACGACCCTGCGCCGGGATGATGTGTTCACCGCTGAGAACCGCGACATGATCGTGCTGGATGAGCACCCGGTTCCGCTGGTCAGCATGGCCGATGTGCTGGGCATTCCAGGCAGCCCACGCAGCGCGGATGAGATTACGGTGATGGCGATGCGCGCGGCAGATCGCACGGTGGCGTTTGAGGTTGATGGTCTGCAAAGCGAGCGCGAACTGGTGCTCAAACCGCTGGGACCGGAGATCGCACGGGCGCAGTTTGTATCGGGGGCGGCGTTGTTGGGCACCGGGGCGGTGATTATCGTGCTGGATGCCAACGACGTGGTGCGCAGCGCGACCGGTCGTACGTTGCCTGCTCGTCGTGCGCCGGTACTGAGCAGACCCTCGGCGGCAGTCGTTCAGCGGCTGCGTATTCTGGTGGTGGACGATTCGATTACGACACGCACATTGGAGAAAAATATCCTGGAGACTGCCGGGTTCGCGGTGAGTGTGGCGATCGACGGCGATGAAGCCTGGCAGAAGATCGGTGAGGAGCATTTCGATGTGATTATCAGCGACGTCGAAATGCCCCGCGTCAACGGCCTGGAACTGGTGAAGCTGCTGAAGGGGAATGAGCATACCCGGCACATTCCCGTGATTTTGCTGACATCCCTGGCGAAGCCGGAACACCGCGAGGCAGGACTCAAAGCCGGGGCGGATGCCTACCTGGTGAAGTCGCAGTTCGACCAGGGAGAGCTGCTCCAGATGATTCAGGCGGTGATGTAACTGCGATGTCGAAACTCAAACTGCGAGTTCGCATACCCATGAATTGGGGTGTTCAATCGGTGAAATACGGTCCACATTATCGGAAAGTCGGTCCCGGATGAGTCAAACCCCCTTGCGGGTCCTTATTGCGGAGGACAGCCCGACGGTGCGCCATCATCTGGTGAGTGTGATGAATGCGGCCCCGGGTCTGTGTGTAGTGGGCGAGGCGCGGGATGGCGAGGAAGCCCTGGCGCTGGTGGGTGAACTCAAACCCGATGTCGTGTCGATGGACATCCGCATGCCGCGCATCGACGGCCTGGAAGCCACCCGCCGGATTATGAATCAATACCCAACCCCGGTCGTAGTGGTCAGCGGGCTGGTGGATCAAGACATCGACCTGTCGTTTCAGGCGCTGCAAGCGGGGGCGCTGGCCGTGGTTGAAAAACCACTCGACCGCAGTGACCCGGATTACGCGACAAAGGAGCGCCATCTGGTCAACACGCTGATGGCGATGGCGCAGGTGCGGGTGATCCGGCGCTGGGAGACGCGGGGTGCGGCGGTCGAGGTGCACGCGGTGCCCTCTGCAACACCAGCACCAGCGCCTGTTGCGCGTGTCACGGAATTGGTCGCGATCGGAGCCAGCGCTGGCGGCCCCAGCGCGTTGAGCGTGCTGCTGAAAGCGCTGCCCGCCGAATATCACGCGCCGATTGTCGTGGCGCAGCACATGCCGGAGGAGTTTACGATCGGGCTGGCCCGCTGGCTGGATAAGGCCACCCCCTTGCGTGTGGAGCTTGCGGAGGATAATCTGTTATTAAGACCCGGTCACGTCTACATTGCGCCGGGTTCGGCTCATCTCACAATCGTGCGCCGCCACGGGAAACTGGCGACCCGCTTGATCTCTGAGCGAGGAACATTTCGCTACCAGCCATCGGTGGATATGCTGTTTGAGTCGGCGGCGCAGGCCTGTGGACAATCCAGTGTCGGTGTCGTGCTGACCGGCATGGGGGACGATGGCGCGGCGGGCCTGCTGTCGATGCGTCAGGCCGGGGCCTTGACCTTCGCCCAGGATGAAGCCTCCTGTACCGTGTTTGGCATGCCAGGGGCGGCCATCGCGCGCGGGGCGGTTGCGAATGTGTTAGGTTTATCAAACCTGGCGACTACACTTGCGGGGTTAAATTGAGGTAAACTAGGATAAGAGTAGGACAATATGGCGTTAGAAGCGCTTCTGATTGAAGATAGTAAGACCCAGGCCGCGCAGATCAAAGACACGCTGGAAAGTGTGGGGCTGCGGGTGCGGGTTGCGTTTGATGGCCCGGATGGACTGCGGGATGCCATCGAAAATCCACCGTCGCTGATCGTTCTGGATGTCAAGCTGCCGACGATGGATGGTTTTCAGGTCTGCCGCCGGTTGAAACGCAATCCGGCTACTCAGGATGTTCCGGTGATCATGCTGACGGAAAAGGCGGACCCCAAAGCAACGATGTCCGGCCTGCGGGCAGGGGCCGATGACTATATTCCTAAGGATATTTTCGCTGCTGAACATCTCATCAATACCCTGCAAGAACTGGGCATTTTGTAAGGCGTAACAGCATGGCGCGATTATCTGGGCCATATTTCGTGCAGCCCCCGGTGATGTCGGTGCGGGTCGAGGACAGCATGGATGTCATGATTGTGCGCGACACGGTTCGCCGTGCCGGTAGTTTGCTGGGCTTTTCACCGGCGAACCGGGCGCAGCTCGCCAGCGCTGCCGCGACATTGGCCGAGCTGGTGCTGAAAACGGGCGAACCGCAGGACCTGCACCTGAACGGCGTGCGCCAGGGGGAAAAGGTCGGTCTGCAAATTTCGTCGGAAGCGCCCTGGCTGGCGAATGTGGCGACCAGTAATGTCTTGATTGCATTGCGCTCTAAACTGGGCGATCTGGTCGATGAGATTCTGGTGGAAGGCAACGATCCTCCCAATATTTTGCTGGTGATGTGGTTGAGTGAGGCCGTGCGGCGCGATGGTCACCGCGAGGATGAAGATGGCGACGACAAGCCCTGATGAGGCCGCATGGGTCGCACACCTCATTTTTAAGCTCGATCAGCAGCATTACGCGCTGGCGATCGGCCAGGTAGTGGAAGTGGCCGCGATGGTCGATCTTGTCGCTACACCCGACGTGGACGAGGTTTTCCTGGGGGTGGCGAACCGGCACGGCACGGTGCTGCCGATGCTCGACCTGCGTCCCATATTTCGCCAGCCAGTCGCGCCTGTGGACACCTCGACGCTGTTCATCGTGGCTCGCGCGGACAGCCAGTCGGTCGGGTTGGTGGTCGATGAAGTGCTGCGCATCGAATATTTTGACCTGAGTCAGGCTGCCCGCAGTACCAGCCGTGGCTCGTTTTTGCAGGGTATCGTCACGCGCGGCGAACAGGTGATTCAGTTGGTTGCACTTGCGTCTTTGCTGGCGGCATGGTTACCGCAGGACATCCCGGCGGATTTTGAAGGTGAACAGGCCACATGACCACCACACACAAAACCAGGGATCGTATTCTCATTGTCGCCCGCGATGATGATCTTCGCACGGGCCTGAGCGATTCGCTCGAAAACGCCGGAGATTACGTCGTCAACCTGGCCGACAATTTCGAAGAGGCGCTGAGCGAAATCCTGCTCACCGAATTCGATCTGATTATTACGGAAGCCGAGCTGCCGGATCTGAGCGGGATGGATTTACTGGCAGTGGTGGGTGGGCTGCGTCCGGGCGCGAAGGTGATTGTCATCGATGATGACCTGTCGGCCAAGAGCGCAGTGGCCGTTTTCCGGCTTGGCGCGGTCGATTATCTGTATAAGCCGCTGAATATGACCTTCGTGATGATGCAGATCGAGCGCCAGTTGGAGAAGAAACATCTGGCTGCGGCGGTGAAACGTTCGGAACCTACGGCTGCGCCGCCGCCGGTCTCACGCGATCGGGCCAGGCGGCTGGACCCGCGCACCCGACCCGCCGTGCTTATGCTGCGGCGCGAACATTTTACCCTGATCAACAAGGAATTGAATCTGCTGCTCAATCATGTAAAAGCCAGCTTCGTCGGGCTGGTCGATAATGATGGCAATATGATTGGTGCGGCGGGGACCCTGGAAGATTACGATCTGAAGTTGCTCACGCATGCGTTGAGCATCGACCACACGGCACAGCGCTCGCTGGCGAACATCCTTGAAGAAAACAAATTTCATTCGACGTATTTCGAAGGCGATCAGAACGGCGTCTATATCATCGAGTTCGGCCAGCCGTATATTGTGTCGCTGGCGGTCATCTGCCACGCTGATGTGAAGCCAGGCATGGTCTGGCTGTACAGCAAGCGCACCGCAGCGATCATCGACGACATCCTCAAGTCGATCCCCGCGCCCAAGCCGCTGCCCATGCTGCAAGATTGAGGCGGTTGGTCAGGGCATGGCGTTATACAGATCGAGCAGCGCCTCTTCGTCCATGTCGGTCTGTTCGTTGTCCAGCACGTGATTGACAAAATTCGCCAGCCGATCGACCTTATCTTTGGTCGTAACACCCCCACGTAAACTCTGGTCCATGCAGATCGCACCGTAACCCCTGACCGGGACGATGACGACAAACCGCAGTTTGGGAAATGACTGATTGGTGACCGGGGCCTTGGACGGGTCGATGGTCATGGTGTAATTGTCGGTGATGATCGCTTCACCCTGGCTGATGGCCTGCCGGACGCACTTAATGTATGGCGCTTCGATCTGCTCGGGCGCAATATTCACGGTGCCAATGACATTCAGTTCCTGATCCACGGCGAACGCGCGCTCCGCTTTCGTGGCGTCATGGGCCATCCGCATCACGTTCAGCAGAAAAGTGTCACTCATTATTTCCACATCCCTCATGACTGGTGTTGTGCAGCAAGATTAGCGCTATCAATCGGACTCTGCAACAGGCAAAGTTGAGTAATGGTTGAGAAGCTGCGCGATTTGCGCAACACCTTTATTCCCCGCTCGCTGGCGGATCAGCGGCGACCACATCCCCAACGCCAGAATCGCATCTGCCAGGGGTAGGGTCGCCAGGTGGTAGAGCATGTCCTGCCATAACGGATCATAGTGATCTTCTTCGCCGATGTCCACCCACAATTGGGCACCCTGCGCGAGAAGCGCTGCTCGGACTGCGGGGTCGGCGACATCGAGCGCAGCCTGGAGACCCTTGCCCAGTGCCTCGTACTTGTCGGGCAGGAGGCTCGTGTCTGACAGGGTGTCCTGAGCGGCCAGCAGCGGTGCAAGCAGGGTGATGGCGCTGACCTGATCGTATTCGTCCATGATGGACCCGATGATCATCCCGGCGGTATGGGCCAGATCGTTGGCTGCGGATTTCGGCAGCAACGGGGCCAGCGCGTTGAGCAGGCTGGCTGCATCGTAGCCGTTGTCGATGGTCTTGAGCTGCTGCCAGGCTTCGATGACCACGTCCCGCCGCTCAGGGGCAGGCAGGTGGGGAATCAGGGCCACAAAGGTTGTCAGCCGGTCCAGCGGGTCTTCCAGGGTGTGCGCCAGATTCAGCGCTTCCACCGCTTGTGGGTCAGACAGCAAATCGGCAGCCTCGCCGATCGCGCGCGCCAGCTTGTATTCGAAAGGCAGTTCGCGGATGTCCGCCAGCAGTTCGGGTCCCAGTGCCTGCGCAGCGTCGGCAGACATCCCCCGGGCGATGCCGATCATCGCGGTCAGCCGCTGCTCCGGGTTGCTGATATTCCGGGCCGCTTCCAGGGCACGTTCATGCAGGCGCGTCGGTAACCCCGGAACCAACATACTCAAGGCGCGGGCGCGGGCGCTTTCGTTGTCGATTAAGCGGGCTGCTTCCAGTGCGTCCGCGTAGGCTTTGGCCTGGTGCTGCGGCGGAAGCACATCGACGAGCGACACAAGTGCCGAGACGCGTTCATACCGATGCGGCATGCTGGACGCGGCGGCCAGCGCGTCGAGCATGGTTCGTTCGCGTGCGTGCGGCGGCGCATAGTGGGCCAGAGCGGTCAGTGCCTGAACTCGTGCATCCAGTTCGACCATGCTGTGAGC
Organism: Anaerolineae bacterium; assembly: GCA_019912905.1. Classification (GTDB taxonomy): domain Bacteria; phylum Chloroflexota; class Anaerolineae; order Aggregatilineales; family Phototrophicaceae. The sequence goes on along the minus strand of JAIOHO010000952.1, from coordinate 1,953 downwards.
GACTGCCATGCTCGCAACCAGCATATTGGGCGGCAGTGTTGGGGCGAGTTGGGCGAGCAGCGCCGCTCGCTCGCGTTCGCTGCCCAGGTTGTGGACTGCTGCCAGCGCTTCCCCCTGGAGATCCAGAGTCAGGTGAGGAGCAAGCGCGACCAGCACACGGGCGCGCAGGTGCCGCCGTTTGATGCTGATGGCGATGCCGAGTGCCTGTTCGAGAAGCTGCGGGAAGTGCTCGGAGTCGGTGATATATTCCAGGTGAGGGGCGAACGCGATCAGGGCATCGGACCGCGCTTCTTCGTCGGCAATCGTCGCGATGGCATTCAGGGCGCTGCGGCGCAGACGCGGCTGCTGATCGAGTGGCAGTTGACGCGCCAGTGCAGTGAGCGCCTGGGCGCGTTCCGCCGGTGTCTGGATGCTCTCGGCACTGCGCAGCGCCCGGCCTTCGATTTCCGGTGACAGGTGATGGGCCAGTGACGAAAGCGCCGTGGATCGCTGCGTATCCGTGTGCAGCCGGTCGATCTCGTCGAGGATGCGATGCAGCACGCGCATGCGCATGGTATGCGGCAGATACGGCACCAGGGCCATCAGGCTGCGAACGCGCGCCTCAGGATTACTGATTGCCTGGGACAGGGAGACGATTTCCAGCAAAATCGTCGGTGCAGTCGGTTCATCGTGCGCCAGAGTCAGCAGCGGCGTGAGCTGGAACAGCACGCGCGCACGGGCATCTGGCCGGATCAGATTTGGCGTTTCCCCCCAGATTGTGCGCATGAGGGGCTGAAAATAATGCGGTGGCAGCAGGAGGGCGAGTTTCACGCTGCTGGACAACCGGCTTTCCAGATCGTCCATCTGCTGGACATCCTCGAACAGCGCGACCAACTGCGCGTCAGAAAGATGCTCGGCCAGGGCAGTCAACGCGATGACACGCGCCTGCGTTGAAGTCAGAGGTGGCGCTGGGGCGATCTGGACGGCGGCCTGAACGTCAATCTGTGCGCTCAGGTCGAGCACACACTGCACCTGTTCCACCACATTGGATGGGCCGACCGCCAGCGCACGGGCAAGAGACTCTTGCAGGCTTTGGATTTCGCTGGTCGTCGCGCTCTGGGCTGTCCGTTCAGGGTCGCTCATGAGTTCGGTTGGTGTCGTTGATCGATGACCCGTATTCTAAAGCGAATTGCTCCTTTCCAGCAAGGTTGTAGAATAGGATGCAGTTCAGTAGTTTAAATCAGGAGAGGGCTATGACGGCTACACCGACCTTAATTATCCTCGCAGGCGGCGCTTCGTCGCGCATGTGGCCGCTGCGTGAAAAGTCGCTGCTGCGCTTCGGACCGGAGCCGCTGTTGATCAGCCAGCTCAGGCGCTATCATGAATTAGGATTCACCCGCGCCGTAATCGTCGGCAATCCCGAAAACGTGGAGGACATCCGCGCAATGGTGGCTCCTTTGCGCAGCATGCAGATCGACGTGGCGGTCCAGGTGGAGCCGAAAGGCATGGGCGACGCCATCCTCCAGGCCGAGCCGCTGCTGCGCCCGGATGAGGCGATTTACATCAATCAGGTGCATGATGTGGTGGACAGCCATCTGCACCTCGACGCCCTGGCGGGATATTCGGCCAACCCGGAGCACAGCTTCATGGTCGGCTACGAGATGGAGGATTACTTTCCCGGCGGTTATCTGGTCGTGGATGCCGACCGGCGCATCACCGGCATGGTCGAAAAACCCGGCCCTGCCAACCGCCCAAGCAACCTCGTCAACATCGTGGCCCACGTCCACAGCCAGGCCGGGCCGCTGCTGGAGGCCATCCGCGCCGAATATGCGCGCGATTTAGCCAGCGACGACCATTATGAACGGGCGATGGACCGCCTGATGAAAACTTCTGTGTTCCGGGCTGTCCCCTACGCCGGGCATTGGAGTGCCCTGAAATTCCCCTGGCACACGCTCGACATCTTGGATTACTTTC
>JAIOHO010000951.1 GCA_019912905.1 Anaerolineae bacterium | reverse complement strand
TCCCTGTACGACCTGCCGGATCTGGGGCCACGGGCGGCATATCAACTGCTCTATGATCTGGCCGTAGTCACGGACCTGCTGGCGCTCGAACCGGAGAGGGGTGAGGCGCTGCCGCGAGCCTACGCCCGAGCAGTCGAGTCGTATACGCGTGCCCGGATTGCCTTCCGGGCGCTGATGGACTGGCCGCTGGGGTTCTACGAGTTGTTGGATCGCTATCGCCAGGAGGTGCGCGACCGACAGCTGCCGAGCGGCCCGCTGGTGGATCTGGGACCACTGTACCTGCGCCTGCAGCGGCGGTGGCAGGATCCGGCATTTACAGTGGTGCAGCAGGCCTTCGATGACTACTTCGTCGATCATTACGACCGCACCTACAAAGTCCGCAAGTCTGAGTGGTATCTGAGACGACCTGGGATCGCCGAGCGATTCCGGTTCCTGACGTATACGGAAGCCGCACGAATACTCAATGTGGCTCCCCAGACGCTGACCCGGTTGGTTCGGTCAGGGCGACTGCGGCGCTACCCGGCGCAAGATGCGGATCACTATCTCTTTCTGCGGGCAGATATTCAGCAGTTGGCTCAGGATTGGTCTGCCACGCTGACGATGACAGAAACCGCGGAGCGATTGGGTGTATCGCGGGTCGTCGTGCGGGATCTGATCCAGTCCGCGATGCTGATTGCGGAACGGGGGCCGACGACCGATGAAACCGCGCAGTGGAAACTGAGCCAGTCCCGTGTCGAACTGCTGGAAACTGGAATGGCGCTCCGTCGGCTGCCAGAGATAGCTCTGGAAGGCTATGCCGTAGACCTGGCGGGTGCCGCTCGGATGGTCGCGGTGGTCGGGATGAATGCCGCCAGCCTGCTCCAGGCGGCGGTTGAGGGCGAGCTGCCGTCTTACGGCCCCTTGGGTGCCAAACCCGGTGAGATCTGGTTGACCGAATACGAGGTGGGGCAGTTGATCGAGCGGGTCAAACAGCGGCAGGGTTGGGTGGACCGGGAGGCAGTTGCGCGACGAATGGGGGTAAAGGTGACCGCCGTGTCGCGCTGGATCAGGCACGGCTTACTGGCCGTGGTGGCGGTAAAAGCTGGCGCCGAGTACCTGGATGTGAAGGCGGTGGACACGTTTGTCGAGGGACACCTCTTTACCGAGACTGCGGCCACATTGCTGGGCGTGACCCCTCTGACGATCCAGAAGTGGGCGCGGCGCGGTCGCCTTCAGCCGGTGTCCGGACCTAACGTAGACGACTGTCATCGCTATCTGTTCCCGCGGGCAGAGATTCTGAAGTGGTGTGACACCGAGGTGGTGACGGCACCGGAGCTGGCGAGGCGGCTGGGGATGAGTCACTCCCAGGTGCTGGTGTGGACGCATGAAGGGAAGCTGCAACCGGTGTCCGGTCCGGGTGTCGACCAGTGTAAGCAGTATCTGTTTCGGTGGCCGGTGAGTGTTTTGTAACTCGCGAATCACTTCATAGTCGACACTGGTAGACCTAAGCAGTTGACGGGATTGGTAGCCCGTGAGCCAACCTCAACGGGCGTGAAAAAAGCACCCATTAGGTGCTTTTTTCGTGCTGTCTGTATCCAGTGCCAAAAACTATGAGACACAGTGTCAAAATATTTGAGCACAGTGCCAAAATATTTGAGATACGACAACAACACAAACTACACGTCCAGATTGCGAACGCTTTTTGCGTGAGTCTGGATGAAGCGTTTGCGTGGGGGTACACTGCTGCCCATCAGCATGTCAAAGACACGATCGGCTTCGGCGGCATCTTCAATCGTAACCTGTAACAGAGTCCGTGTGGCCGGGTCCATCGTCGTTTCCCAAAGCTGATCGGGATTCATTTCCCCAAGACCTTTGTAGCGGTTGACACGAACTTTGTCGGGGTTATCGTACCGTTTGAGTGCCTGATTCAGCAGCTCCCCTTCGCCAAGCCCCGCAGAGGGGTAGACATATTCGATGTTCTTGCCAACCTGCAAACGATAAATGGGGGGCTGGGCAATATACAAATGACCTTGCTGAATCAGAGGCTGCATGTGCCGGAAAAAGAAGGTCAGCAGCAGGGTGCGAATATGGCTGCCATCCACATCGGCATCAGTCATAATGATGACGCGCCCATAGCGGATTCGATCCACACGAAAATCTTCGCTGATGCCCGTACCGAGGGCCGAAATCATGGCCTTGATCTCATTATTATCCAGCACCTTGTCCAACCGAGCGCGTTCGGTGTTCAGAATCTTGCCGCGCAAGGGCAGAATGGCCTGAAAATGGCGGTCGCGTCCCTGTTTGGCGCTGCCACCGGCGCTGTCACCCTCGACAATATAGATCTCTGCTTCAAGACCGTGTGTCGAACAATCCGCCAGCTTACCGGGCAGGGTGCTGCTCTCCAGCAGGCTGGGACCGCTGCGAACGAGATCACGCGCTTTGCGAGCGGCCTCACGCGCGCGTTTGCTGGTCATACACTTGTCCACGATACGTCGTGCGTCGCGCGGGTTCACTTCCAGGAATTCGTAGAAGGCCTCGGAGACGACCTGAGAAACCGCCCCCTGGGCTTCTGGGTTCAGCAGCTTAACTTTGGTCTGACTTTCAAACTGCGGCTGCGGGTGTTTGACGCTGACGATGGCGGTTAAGCCTTCCAGCGTATCATTGCCCGAGAAGTTGGCATCTTTTTCTTTGAGCAGATTTTCTTTGCGTGCGTAGCGATTGATCACGCTCGTAATCGCGGAACGCAGCCCGGTCAGATGCGAACCGCCGTCCGGCGTCAAGATGGTATTCGCAAAGGCGAGTTCGGTAATCGTCGAACTATCCGTGTATTGAAAGGCCAGTTCGACGCCCACCAGAAATGACTCTTTGTCCTCAGGGGCAATTTCGATATCTCGCTCCGCGTGGACAGGTTCGTGCAGGGCTGTGCGATTGTGGTTGAGATAGCGCACAAACGACCGCAGGCCGCCTTCAAAGAAGAAGGTCGTTTCCCGAGGAATGGGTCGGACGCGCTCATCGCGCAGGGTAATCGCCACTTTCCGGGTGACGAACGCCATCTCACGAAAACGCTTTTCCAGCGTGCCAAAATCGAAGTCGTGCTTTTCCATGATGGCAAAGTCTGGCACAAAAGTCTGGACTGTGCCGGTGCCTTCACCGGGTTCGAGCGGACGGACCTTGTGAACATCGGAAGTTGGTTTCCCGGCCTCATAGGTTTGTTCCCAGACGAAGCCCTCTCGGAACACCTGAGAACGAAAATAAGAGGATAGGGCATTGACTGCCGAAACCCCTACGCCATGCAGCCCGCCGCTGACTTTGTAGGCCTGACCATCGAATTTTGCACCCGTGCCAACTTGAGTCATCACCATCTGGAGGGTGGAGATTTTCTTTTCCTTGTGGATGCCGACCGGGATGCCAACTCCATTGTCGGCTACCGAGACCATGTGATCATCATACAGTGTTACGGTAATTCGATCGCAGCGCCCGGCCAGCGCTTCATCAATCGCGTTGTCCACCACCTCGTAGATCAGATGGTGCAAGGCCCGAATGTCGGTGCCTCCCACATACATGCCAGGGCGCTTACGGATATGCTCCATTGGCTCAAGAGCCTGAATGTTATCCTCGGTATAAGCAGGAGCATTGCTTCGATCCGCCATAGTGTCTCCTTATTGACCAGCCCGCATGAAAACAAACCTGCAAGACCTTCAGGCTGAACATGTGCGATACTGACTCGAGTGTTGGGGAAGTCTTCTGAAAAGACCCTTCATATGGTGTTAATTATACCGCATATTGCATAATTAGACAATACAAAATCGAACATCCTTGCTAGGCGCTGGTCCTACGCCGCATTGTTCCTTGACAGGTTTGGAGGAGAAATTTACAATGCGAGAGAAGGCCCCCGTAGCTCAGAGGATAGAGCACTTGTCTTCTAAACAATTGGTCGGGAGTTCGACTCTCTCCGGGGGCGTTAATCAGAAACAAGAGTGCCCGCATTCCGGCGGGCATTCTCTTTTTTAGGACATGATCTTATCGTAAAGTGCGCGCGTGTCTTTCGCGGGTTTGGCTCCAGTTTTTTCGAGATCTTCCGCCAGTTTCTGGAAATGACCGGCAGCTTCGCTGCGGCGGCCCATCTGGGCATACAACTGCATTACCTCACGGTGAATGTTCTCGCGTGAGCTGTCTTCGGACAGCGCCTTCTGGAACAGCGCAAGCGCATGCTCGGGACG
>JAIOHO010000950.1 GCA_019912905.1 Anaerolineae bacterium | reverse complement strand
TGTCTGTGCAGTGTGTCACACCGACCTGCATCTGGTCGAGGGTGAACTGCCGAATCCGGTCCTGCCCATGATTCCCGGCCACCAGATTGTCGGGAAAGTCATCGAAATGGGGGCCAATGTTCACCGGTTTGAGGTTGGTGCGCGCGTGGGCATACCCTGGCTGCACGAAACCTGCGGCGTGTGCCGGTATTGCCTGAGCGGTCAGGAAAACCTGTGTGAAAATCCGACTTTCACGGGTTACACGGCCCAGGGTGGTTATGCCGAATATACCACAGTGCCGCAGGATTTTGCTGTACCCCTGCCCGCCGGATTTTCGAATGTCGCTGCTGCACCGCTGTTATGCGCGGGCATCGTAGGCTACCGATCGCTGCGCCTATCCGATCTGCAACCGGGCGAACGGCTGGGAATCTACGGTTATGGCAGCAGTGGGCAAATCTGCCTCCAGGTGGCGCGCTATTGGGGCTGTGAGGTGTATGTTTTCACCCGCAGCGAAGCGCACCAGCAGCAGGCGCTTGAACTCGGCGCACGCTGGGCGGGTACGGCGCAGGCCGACGCACCCTGCAAGCTGGATCGCTCGATCATCTTTGCTCCGGCAGGCTGGATGGTGCCGCTGGCGCTGGGCCATCTGCGCAAAGGCGGTACGCTGTGCATCAACGCCATTCACATGAGCAGCATCCCTGAAATGCCCTACAATTTACTGTGGCACGAGCGCACACTGCGCACCGTCGCCAACGCCACCCGCCAGGATGCCCAGGAATTCATGCCTCTGGCAGCCCAGATCCCAATTCATACTGAGGTTGAAGTGTTTGATCTGGACGCAGCGAACGAAGCGCTGCAAGCCATGAAGCACAGTCATACGCAGGGCACACCTGTGCTGCGGATTCGTGGGTAAACACTTTTGCGCGGGCAATACGATTTTAATAACCGTCCTGATAAGCTCGTAGCTTGACACGAGTATTCTTTTCAGCCGATACTGAGAGAAAGGGACTCAGGAGGCCGATGATGGTTATTTCCATGTGTGTGAGCCAATGGATGAGTCCCGCAGAAACGGTCTCCCCGGATATTCCGTTCCGGCGGGCGCTTGCCCAAATGAAACAAAGAGCCGTGCACTGTCTGGCTGTGCTTGATCAAGGCCGCTTGGTGGGCATCCTCACCCTGGGGGACATTCGCCACGCCACACCGTCCGATGAAGTCACACGGCAAATCTGGACGGTGAACAGGACCTGGGAAAAGGTCACGGTGGCACGCATTATGAGCCATGTCGTGATTACGGTCGATCCTCGCGCCGATGTATTCCACGCAGTCGAAATCATGCTCGAACACGGTATCAGCCGCCTCCCGGTTGTTGATCGCGAGGGGCGCTTACTTGGCATCTTCACGTCTGAGGATGTCTATCGTCTGCTGGCCGAATCGCGTGAAACAAACCTGGACCTCGATGTGTTAACGGCGGTCTAAAATAAAGGCCGACGCTGGGCCGGCCTCAGTCACACGAATTGGGCGACGCGGTCTAGGCTCGGACCAACCGCACGAACTTGCGCTTACCAACTTGCAGCACAGCGGGCAGCATATCGAGCGTGACGGTGGCCTGAGCATCGGTCACGGGCTGTTCGTTCAAACGAATGCCGTTGCCTTGAATCAGTCGCTTGGCTTCTCCGCCGCTGCTGACCATCTCCAGCCGCCGCAGAATATCTATCACCCGTTCCTCAGCCATCAGAACTTCTTCGGCGATGTCTTCGGGAATACCGCTGCCGCTGCGAAATACCTCGTTCCAGCGTTTCTGAGCGGCGTCGGCGTCCGCCGGACTGTGAAAGATGCTCACAATCTCGTAGGCCAACTGCATTTTGACTTCATTGGGATGCAGCACGCCGGAGGCTATGCCGTCTTCCAGTTCCTTAACCTGTGCTGGTGTTCGGCCCAGAATCAGCTTGTAATAGATGGGCATGGCCTTGTCGGGCACACTCATCACTTTGCCGTACATATCCCAGGGTTCTGCCAGCAGCGGGATATGATTGCCCAGGCTTTTGCTCATCTTGATGTCGCCATCCGTACCCGGCAGACTTTCGCCCATGATGATGGCAATCTGCGGCTTCTGACCCAGCGCCTGCTGGAGCTTGCGCCCGGCGATCAGGATATTGAACAACTGGTCCTGCCCGCCCACCTGCACATCCGCTTCCTGAGCCACGGCATCATAGCCCTGCATCAAACCATAAAACAATTCATGCAGGTAAATCGGCTCTCCGGCATCCAGGCGTTTCTTGAAGTTCTCACGCACCAGAAACTGCTGCACGGTGAAATTACTCGCCAGCCGGATGATGTCCGCAAAGTCGAGCGTCGAGAGCCACTCATCGTTGTGGCGCACGCGCGTCAGATCCCGGTCGAGGATCTTAAACGCCTGTTCCGCATAAGTGCGAGCGTTTTCCTCCACCTGCTGGCGCGTGAGCTGCTCGCGCACCTTGTCTTTGTCGGATGGGTCGCCGATGAGACTGGTAAAGGTCCCAATCAGAAAGGTGACGTCGTGACCGAATTCCTGAAACTGGCGCAGCTTGCGCATCGAGATCGTGTGTCCCAGGTGCAGGTCCGATGTACGCGGATCATAGCCACAGTAGACCCGCAGCGGGCGGCCTTCTTTTTCCGATTCGATGAGGCGTTCCCGCAGTTCCCTACGCATGGTTTCCTTAATCTCCGGGTCGCCATATTCTGCGCCGGACATCAGCACCTCGACCTGCTCGTCGATAGTTGGCATGGTTCGAACAACCTTTCAATTTAGGACAGTGTAAGGGACTAATTTTACAGTATTTATCCATACATACTCTACTAAATTGGAATATCGATGAAACTTGGTGCGAAAATCGCTCTGACGCCATGCTTGATCGTCATCTTATTGAGCTGTTTGGTCGTGCAGTCTATAGCAAGTTCGCGCACCAAGTCAATCACATTTGACGAAAAAGTATACATCACAGGTGGGTATCACATCCTGAAAACAGGCGAATACTATTTCAGTTGCTGCCATCCACCCCTTATTCAGGCACTCGTCGCTTCGCCGCTTCTTTTACTGGACCTCAAACTCCCACAAATAGATGGGGATCTGCAACGTTTAGATTTCATCGCTCAGATGGACTACTCTACACAGTTTTTTACAGAGAACTCGGATAAGGTAGAAGAGATTGCGCTCTTTTCACGATCCATAATTGTGGCTGTATCCGTAATCACAGGTTTGTTTGTTTATGCGTGGGCTGCCCGGTTGTTTGGAAAGAAGGCTGGCTTATTTGCTCTGTTCCTTTATGTCTTTGACCCAAATATCATTGCCCATTCCAGTATCGCCACCCTCGACCTGGGTTTTACGGCCCTGCTCTTCATTGGTCTCTTCTATCTGAACAGACTGATCCAGCATCCTAACGTAAGATATTTCGTAACCGCTGGATTGATGCT
>JAIOHO010000949.1 GCA_019912905.1 Anaerolineae bacterium | reverse complement strand
ATTGAAATCTTCGTCGATCGCGCCAATCTGACCGGCATGATCAACTTCGTGGGCACATCCGATCACGAACTGAACTTTGACGAAGCGGCGCGTTTGCTCACCAGCCGCCGACCGCATCCTGATCTCGCCCCGCACCCCATGCTGCCGGACGACACACGCCTGTGGGCTGCGCTCCAGGCCGCCAGCGGGGGCACCTGGGCCGGGTGCATTTATGACACGGACCGCATCATCGAAGTCCTGCAAGCCGGGATGCAGGCCCTGGAACAACGGAATCACGCACAGGAATAGCACCCGCGCATCAGATTTGCGCGTTGACCATGAGAGAGGAAATGATGACGACATTGACAGGCAAAAACAGCATCGCCGGGTCCTGGAGCGCAGAAGGGTCTCAGACCTTTACCAGCATCGATCCGCGCACCCGCAGGCCGGGCGATGTGAACTTTCACAGCGCCACCGCTCAGGAGATCGACCGCGCCGTGACCGAAGCCGCAGCCGCTTTCCAGGAAACGCGCCAGTACCCGGCCAGCAGACTGGCAGATTTTCTCGATACTGCCGCGGATGAAATTGACAACCTGCGCGACGATCTGATCGCCACCGCAGACTACGAAACCGCGCTCGGTTCGCCCCGGCTGCCCGGCGAACTCACCCGCACAACCAGCCAGCTGCGCGCCTTTGGCGGCCTGCTGCGTGAAGGCTCGTATGTCGAGGCCATCATCGACACCGCCCTGCCCGACCGCCAGCCACCTCGCCCGGACCTGCGCCGGATGCAGGTCCCGCTGGGGCCAGTGGCCGTATTCTCAGCCAGCAATTTTCCATTTGCCTTCGCCACCGCCGGGGGCGATACGGCCTCGGCCTTCGCCGCTGGCTGCCCGGTGATCGTCAAGGGGCACCCCGGCCACCCGGCTACGACCGAGATATTTGCCATCGCACTGAATCGGGCGGTGGAGGCATCCGGTTTCCCGGCAGGCTTTTTCTCGATGGTCCAGGGCGACGGCATCGACGTCGGCCAGACTCTGGTCCAGCATCCGCTGCTCGAAGCCGTTGGCTTTACCGGTTCCCTGCGCGGCGGACGGGCACTGTTCGACACCGCGGCGCAGCGTCCCAGGCCGATTCCGGTCTACGCGGAAATGGGCAGCATCAACCCGGTCGTCATCCTGCCCGGTGCGCTGGCAGCGCGCGGCGGAGCTTTGGTGGAGACTCTGGTCGCCTCCGCCACCCTGGGCGCGGGCCAATTCTGTACCAATCCCGGGCTGGTGCTGATGCTGGACAGCGCGGAGACGCGAACGTTTATCGAGCGCTACACGGCTGAGATGCGGGCGAGGCAGCCTCAGATCATGCTCAATGCCGCCATCGAAAGCGGACTGGCCCGCACCGTGGAACAGACCGTCAGTTCCGGCGGCGTCGAAGTCCTGACCGGCGGCGAAGCCATCCCCGAGGGCGGCTTCTGTTATGCCCACACGGTTATGCAGGCGGACTCGATCCAGTTCCGCAGCAATCCTAACCTGCACCACGAGCATTTCGGCCCGGTCACGCTGTTCGTCACCTGCGCCTCGCTGGACGATCTGCGACTGACCATTGGCACCATCGAAGGCCAGCTCACCGGCACCATTCACGGCGAAGCCGAGGACATTGATGCGGCGCGACCGCTGATCGACAGCCTGCGAGAGCGCGTCGGACGGCTGCTGTGGAACGGCGTCCCCACCGGCGTCGAAGTCGTCTATGCCCAGCAGCACGGCGGCCCCTACCCGGCCACCACCGCACCGGCCACCACCTCGGTCGGCAGGACGGCCATCAAGCGCTTTATGCGCCCGGTGGCTTATCAGAACCTGCCCGCCGCTTTGCTGCCGGACGCACTTCAGGACGAAAATCCACTCGATATTCTGCGCATCGTCAACAACACCTATACTCGCGAGTCGATTAAACCATGACCGACGTTCAACAACTGCTGGACTTTGCTCTAGAGTGTGCATGGAAGGCCGGGCGAATCTCGCTCGGTCATTTTTTGAACGGCGTGGCCGTCGAACGCAAAGCGGATAATTCGCCGGTCACGGTGGCCGACCGTGAAGTGGAGCAGATGCTGCGCAGCCGCATTACGCAGCAGTGGCCCGAACACGGCATCATCGGCGAGGAATTTGGCCGCATCGAAAGCCGCAGCGAATTCACCTGGATTGTCGATCCCATCGACGGCACCAAGTCGTTTACCTGCGGCGTGCCGTTTTACGCCAACCTGATCGCCCTGACCGATTCGCAGGGGCCGCTCATTGGCGTGGCCCACTACCCGGCGCTGAATGAGATGATCTATGCGGCGCGTGGGCTGGGTTGTTATTGGAACGGGCGGCGCTGTCACGTCTCCGATGTCCACAAACTCGAAGATGCGGTGCTGCTCACCAGTGATGTGTCCAGCTATCACACCCCTGCGCGGGCGGCCATCTGGGACCAACTGACGGACCGGACGTATTTTCAGCGCACATGGGGGGATGCCTACGGGTACCTGCTGGTCGCCACCGGACGCGCCGAGATCATGCTGGAGCCTTCTCTGGCGGTATGGGATGCCGGGCCGATGCCGGTCATCATGAACGAGGCAGGCGGTCACTTCAGCGATTGGCAGGGTCAGGTCGATATTGCCAGCGGCAGCGCCGTAGCCACCAACGGCGAACTCTATGAGCCGGTGATGCACATCATTCAGGAGTCACAGGCGCAGGGAACCTGATAGCGAAGGAGCGGGGTTCGGAATGTCAACCCACGATTATGGGGACAGCTTTTCTAACACGAACATCGGTACAACCGAGCCACCGCCTGCCGTGACGTTGAGCAGGACTTCCGACGACAGCCGCGTCAGGCAGCCGCCCACCGTCTCACCATAAAAGATGTAGGGGTCGGCATCGACAAAGCGCGGGCTGATGTCGAGGGACCCATCGGGCAGGACCATCGGAAAATCCCGATAGACGACCTTCACCTTTTCCTGCACGACGAACGGCGTGGTCTCTGCTGTTCGCAGCGTCTCGTCCCATTCTTCGACCGAACATTCCCAGCCGATGACGACCCCTTTGCCGCCATATTCGTCATTAGGCTTGAGCACCAACCGGTCGCGGTGCTGGTCGATGAAAGGCAGCAGATCGATCTCCCGGCCCTGGTACAGCGTGCGGCGCTCTTCCACCCGCCGCGTCCAGGGGATATGCTCGGAGATGGCGCGCTGCTCCTCGGCATCAAACAGCCAGGCGTTGCGCTCGTCACTCAGCACGGCCAGGCTCGCCTTTTTCGCCAGCAGCTTGGCACTGAGCGAATTGGTCATCAGGGCTTTCCGGTCGCGGATGGCCTGCACCAGCGGGTTATGGGCGCTCATCCGCTGCACCAGCTCGCTGATCAGCACCCGTTTGTAAATCAGGTTGACCGCGAAATCCCCCGCCCACAGCGTCCCATCGCGGTATTCCATGTCGCGCGGGTCCGCCAGCACCGCCGCGATGCCGCTGCGCTCGAAGTACTGCCGGGTAATTTCATGTTCATTGCGGGTCGGCACGTCGGCCCAATCCACGATGGCGATGCGCGGCGCATCCCGCCCGCCCCACTGGTGATAACCGCGCAGCAGCGCCTCCTGAAGCTGTCCCAGCCCAGGTGGATATTCGACGTGGTAAAGCTGCTGGAAACGCCGCATCGGTTCCAGTTCCATGAACACCTCGGCCAGCACATCGCCGTAGCCGATTCCCGCGGGAGTCTCGGCATTGTATTCGACGAAGCTCAGCAGTCCCTCGTCCGCGCTGAAAAACGCATCCAGCCGCGAACTCGTCCAGGGCACCTCCAGATGATCATCGAGGTGGAACAATTCTTCCTCATACGGTTCCAGTGCCAACTGCGCGCGCAGGTCGACTCGTTCTCTCGCTGCCGCGTGAACTTTCGCAAAGGCCCGCAGGATGAGCTGGGTTTCGCGCCGGAGGTAATCCCATTGTTCGCGGACGTAAAAATGTGGACGCAGCACCCGGCACAGAGGGCGGTCCCCAAAGTACAGGCCGCGCTCGCGTTGCAGTGCATGCAGCCGCTCATGCGCTTCCTGTGCAAGAGCCGGGGGTAGCAGGTCGTGGTAGCGCTCAATCGCCTCGGTGATCATCAGCTTACTTGATGGACTTGCGCCACTCGTAGCGGGACATGGTGGCTGCTTTCGATTTCGCCATGCGGATGGTCATATCGGCCATGTGCGTGACCATCCAATCGAAATGCTTGCGCCCCAGCGAATTCACATCCATATCCGGGGCAGGATTCATAAAGTCGATGGCGTAGGGCACGCCGTCTTTAATCGCAAATTCGGCGGTGTTCATATCGTAGCCAAAGGCGCTGTTGATCTTCACGCAATCCGCCACGATGCGCTCATACAAACCCGGCGCAAATTGATGGTCCTCGAAGTAGTGGCGGGCGTTAGGGTCATAGCGCATCACGTAGATTTCGTTCTGTCCCAGGCACATGCAGCGCGCATACTCGTCCCAGCGAATAAACTCTTGCAGGATCATGGTCAGCAGGCCGCTGTCGTTGTAACGCGCCCAGAGTTCGTCCAGGCTGTGGACCACATGCACCTGCTTCCAGCCGCCGCCATGCGCATCTTTCAGCACACACGGGAATCCGCCCACCATATCGGCCAGTCCGTCCCAATCCAGCGGAAATTTGAGGTTGCGCAGGCTCTTGTGATGGTCGATGCCAGGGACATATTCTTTATTGGGAAGGGCGACAGTCCGGGGTGAAGCGACACCCATTTTGGTAATCAGGGACGCCCCGAAAAATTTGTCATCCGCCGTCCACATAAACGGGTCATTGATGACCTTGACGCCTTGCAGCGCCGCGTTTTTCAGGTAGGAGCGAAAATAGGGCACTTCATGCGAGATGCGGTCCACGATGACGCGGTAGGGGTTCGGCTCGTTCATCATCGTACCGCCAATTTTCACGAATTCGGCGATCACACCCTGGTCGCGCCGGTTAACCTCGTCGATAAAGGCCGGGGGCCACGACCACTCCATACCAACCAGCAAACCAATACGCAGCGGGGCTTGAGTGGGCATCGCATCGCTCCATCACGGTATGACCAGAATTCGCATGCGATTATACCGGCTCTCGGCCAGGGTGTGCGAATCTCAGCGGGAGCCGAGGGTCAGCGGTACGTCCACATTCTGACCATCGCGCACAGCCGTGACCGTCGTGGTGTCGCCCGGGCGATAATGATCCTCCAGGTAGATCAGCATATCATCGCGCCCATACATCGGCTGGCCGTCTACGGCGATGATAATGTCACCGCCAGAAAACACATAGCGCCCGCGCTGCGTCGATACCTGCGCCGCACGCAGACCGGCCTGATCTGCCGGACCGTTAGCCGTCACGTCCACGATGAGCAGGCCGCGCGACACGCCGTTGCTGCCGGGCGACACTTCGGTGCCCAGCTCCGCGACCTGGAGACCGATGTCCGGGTGCGTATACTTGCCATTGGCGATCAGTTCCGGCACCACGCGCTGGATCACGTCCGACGGCACGGCAAAACCGATACCCACCGACCCGCCCGTCGGCGAGTTAATGGCGGTGTTGATGCCGATCACTTCGCCATGCAGGTTCAGCAGCGGCCCGCCGGAGTTCCCAGGGTTGATAGCGGCGTCGGTCTGAATCGCCTGGCCGACCAGCGCGCCCTGCTGGGTCTGCAAGCGCCGCCCCAGTGCGCTCACGGTCCCGGTCGTCAGGGTGCGGTCCAATCCATAAGGGTTGCCGATGGCAACTACCGATTGGCCGACCCGCAGTGTCGTCGAGACACCCAGCGTGAGCGGCAGGGTCGTTTCACCGCTGGTGTCGATTTGCAGCACCGCCAGGTCATTTTCCCGGTCCACACCGACCAACTGCGCGGAGATAGAATCGCCGTTCACCAGAATCACATCGACTTCCGAGGCGTTGGCGATGACGTGGTAATTGGTGATGATATGGCCGCTGGTATCGAAGAAAAATCCTGATCCCGTGCCTTCACTGGAATACGATCCGAAAAAGGGGTTGACCGTCTGCTGGCGGCTGATGATATGGACCACCGACGGACTTACGCGGTCATACAGGTTGACCATGACCTGATCGCGGGCATCCATCTCCGCAAACACGCTGTCCGGCAGCAGCGTCGGCGTCGGCGCAAGCGGCGCGCTGCTGATCGCTGGACCGCCCGCCAGCCCCGAAACCGCCATCACGGTACTGCCCACCAGCAGCCCGACCGCAAATATTCCGACAATCACCATTATTCGAGTCCAGCGAATCGTTCTCATGATAGAAGCTCCCAGGATGAACACACGACCACCCTTCCATTCTAGGCGGGCTGTGTCTCCGGGTTATATATTTTCGGTGAGTGAGAGATTAATCGCTGCCGTTGATGTACAGGCGCAGCATCTGCTCCCAGTAGGGCCAGTCATGTGCCCAGCCTTCCCATTCGCGCAGAGCGTTGCCGATCCCCTTATCCCACAGGACGCGAGACAGTTCACGCGAACTGGACATGAGCCGGTCATCCCGCCCGGCAGCGATGATGATGTCCAGTTGATACAACCGGTAGAGGCGGTTCGGGTCCTGTTCGTTGGCGACGAACTGGATCGGGTTGTTGAAGTACACCATCTCGTCTTCGTAGCCGCCGGTAAAACGCCGGAT
>JAIOHO010000948.1 GCA_019912905.1 Anaerolineae bacterium | reverse complement strand
AGATGTCGAACGTCCCGCCGCCCAGGTCGTAGACGGCGATGATCCCGTTTTTGTTGGTGTCCACGCCGTAAGCCAGGCTCGAAGCGGTCGGTTCGTTGATAATGCGCAGCACTTCCAGACCGGCGATGCGCCCGGCATCCTTGGTGGCGTTGCGCTGGGCATCATCGAAGTAGGCCGGGACGGTGATGACCGCTTTTTCCACCGTTTCGCCCAGGTAGGCTTCGGCATCCACTTTGAGTTTCTGCAAAATCATGGCCGAGATTTCCGGCGGGCTGTACTCTTTGCCGCCCATGTGGACGCGGATGTCGCCGTTGGCAGCGGGGGTAACTTTGTAGGGAATGCGCTTGAGTGTTTCCTGGACCGCCGGGTCGTTAAACTTGCGGCCCATAAAGCGTTTGACCGAGAAAATAGTGTTATCGGGGTTAATGACGGCCTGGTTGCGGGCCACTTTGCCGACCAGCCGTTCATTGGTTTTCTGATTGAGCGCGACCACCGAGGGGATCAGCTTGCCGCCTTCGGAAGAAGGTATGACCGTGGGCGTACCACCTTCCATGACGGCCACGACCGAATTGGTGGTCCCCAGGTCGATTCCGATAATGCGTCCCATAATGCCTTTGTCTCCTTATTCTGGTTACTCTGCCAGGCAGTAGATTGATCGGATAATGATTATTCGGCCACGCGGACGAGCGCAGGGCGCAGGACCCGGTCACCACACACGTAGCCTTTTTGCAGCGTCGTGGTGATATGCCCGCTTTCGATTTCCGAACTGCTCTCGTGACCAATGGCTTCATGCAGGTTCGGGTCGAACGCCTCGCCGGTGGGATCTACAGCCTGAACACCTTCGTCTTCGAGCGTCTTGATCAGTTTGCGCTGAATGCCGCGAACGCCTTCCAGCCAGCTGTGATCGCGCAGGTCTTCCGGCAGGCTCGCCATAGCGCGCTCGAAGTCATCCAGCACGGGCAGCAGGGTTTTCAGCGTGTCAATTTTGGCGTTGAAGCGCATAGTCAACAGGTCGCGCTCGGCTCGCTTCTTGTAATTGCTGAAGTCTGCCCGTTCACGCTGCCAGCCCTGGAAATACTCATCCGCTTTTTTCTGGGTGGCGGCCAGCGCCTGTTGCATGAAAGCCGTACTTTCTGCCGATTCTGCCGACGATTCGGAGGTCGAGCCATCCACAGTTTCGGGCGTGTCGATCCCCTCGGCGGGCTGGCCTTCAGCCTTCTCCGCGTCTTCGATCGGCGTGGTATTCTGATTGCTCACAATGCTTTCCCTCACATCAGGTATAGTCGTTGAAATGAAACGAATTCAACACCCAAGTCTACCGAAACAGTCATAGAATCGCATTAACAAAATCGCGGAAAAATAAAGGAATCGTCATGAATCAGAGGTCGGGCGAATCGGCCCGAACCAACTCTGGTGGCGGCGATCTGGGTTGTGCCCCCAGCAGGCAGTTCTCAGTTTTCGATCAGCGGCTGTGAGCCGGATTCTTCGGGTTCCTCGAACAGTTTGACCAGCATGTCCGTCATTACGCTGGACACGTAGCGCACCGTGCTGATGGCACGTCCATAATTGATGTGCGTCGGGCCGATCACGCCCAGTGCGCCGCTGACCTGACCGGGAATCCCATAGCGGCTGAGCACCATCGACAGGTGATTGAGTTCTTCCCAGCGGCCATCCCCGGCGATGAACACGCGCACTTCGGTTTCCTGATTGGTCAGGACCTCGCCCAGGATGGTGTTGAGCACCGCACGTTCCTCGAACACACGCACGGCCTGCTGTGCGCCTTCGCTGCCCTGGAAGGTGTTGATGATTCCGCTGAGACCATCGCGGTAAATGAAGCGTACCTGATTGGTATCGCCGTGGTCGATCACATCGGCGGCCAGTTCCGCAACTTCGCGTTCCAGCAGGGGGAGCTGGACGCCCTTCATGCGGACTTCGTTGGCGGTCAGGTTCAGGCACAGGTCGTTAATATGCTGCGCGGCCTGGCTCAGGCTCGTCTGGGGGAGCGACTCGGCCAGATTGAGCATCTGCTGGTGGACGCTGCCGCTGTGCAGCACCAGCACCATCAGCACCAGCCGCCCCTGGATCGAGATCAGTTCGACATGTTTGAAGCGGTTGGTTTCCGAGATCGGCGGCGTGACCAGGGCGGCAGACTGCACCGTGCGTGAAAGGATCGTCGCGGCCAGACGCATCCACTGCTCGGTTGCCAGCGGCAGTTCCTGCATCTTTTCGGTGATATGAGTCCGTTCCGGCAGGCTGAGATCGCCGATTTTGAGCAGCCGCCGCACGAAGTAGCGGTAGCCTTTCTCCGTCGGCACGCGGCCTGCCGAAGTGTGCGGCGCGTTAATGTAGCCCTTTTCCTCCAGCACAGCCATCTCATTGCGAATGGTGGCTGAACTGACCCCCAGATTGTAGAGGTCGCCCAGGTATTTGGAACTGACCGGTTCCGGGGTGGTCGTGTAGCTCTGGACGATGAGGGATAGGATTTCTTCCTGCCGCCGGGTAAGGTCGGGCAGGGTATTGTCGTCTGGATTCATAGGCAGGTGGATTCCCCACAAAACAACAAGACAGGACCAACCGGGGTAACCTTGTCAATCGTATTGAATCTATGATAACATGCCGAAGATTCGGCGTCAAAGTCAGAAGCAAGGAGCAGAAACTCTGATGGCTGGTAAAACGTTCGTGGCAACAACCGACAATTTCGAATCGGAAGTCCTCGGTTCTGAAACGCCTGTACTGGTGGATTTCTGGGCGGAATGGTGCGGCCCTTGTAAGATGATCGCGCCGATCGTAGAACAGCTTGCCAACGAGTATGATGGGAAACTGCGCGTTGCCAAACTCGACGCCGACGCTCACCAGGATGTCCTGTTCAACTACGGCATCATGGGCATCCCGACGCTGATTCTGTTCAAAGGCGGCGAGGCCGTGGGGCGCGTGGTCGGCTACAAACCCAAGGATAAGATCGTGGCCGAACTCAAGCTGACCGAACACGTCAACTAACGACGAAATTCTAATGACCTCAGCGCCCGTGAGCCAAACGCTTGCGGGCGTTTTTGATTCGCGCGGGTGATAGCCTCAACATGCTATAATCAGATCCGCTGTCCACGAACTGGAGTTTCTCGTCATGCACGATAACTATTTCAGTTTTCTGGATTACCGTGCGGCCCAGCGGCGGCTGGTGAAGAAATTCTCTCGTCCGCGCTGGCTGCTGGTGAACACCCTCGCTTTTGTGGCGACCATGACTGGCGTCTGGCTGTTTGGTAATGCCTGGAGCGGCGTGCTGAGGTCGCTTGGCGCCACCACATGGAGTGGAGTCCAGAGTCACCCGGCTGTGGTCTTCATCGGTGTGCTATGGAGCATCGGATTAGCGTGGATGGCTCTGCATCAGTACCGCCGTTCCGCCGCGCGCCGGGACCGCCGGGAGGAAGTCATCGAGGACGAGATGCGCGCCCTGATCCACAAGCACTCGGATATGGACCAGCAGACGCTGTTCGACACCCACCACCAGCTTGAAGCCGAATTCGAGCAGGAAGGCCAGTGGTTTGTCGCGCTGGCGAGCTTCGCGGTGATCAATGCGCTGTCATGGCTGATCTCGGCATTCGTTTCGGTGGGATCATCGTGGCCGTTCCAGACGACGCTCCCGTTTGCGCTGTTCTTTGTCGGCGGCATCAAGGCATTTCTGGTATGGCAGCAGCAGCGCCGCGACCCGGACCGGCGAGGCTGGTTTGTGCGGCTGCCGCTGCGTCATGCGGCGGTTTATATTTTGGGCATTGCGGCACTCGCCCTGGCGAGTATGTTCCGCCTGATGAACTATTGGGATGCCGATTATTTAATCAAATTATGGTCCCTGCTGCTGCTGGCGCAGACGGGTTGGAATGTCATCCTTACGCCGCTGATCGAACACTTCACGGGCAAAACCAAACGCGCGGAATTCACCGAGAAGCCCAAACCTGATGAACGGCTGATGCTGGCGGACGACGGCGAAATCCTGAATCCCATCGCAGACGTATGGGAAGACCAGGATCCCAGGACCCTGGAACAACAACTCTGAATGACCGTGAACTCTGGTTAACGGGCAATCAGGCTCGAACCGTTTCGATCATCGCCTCTTGTAACCGTTCCACCAGGTCCGTCAGATAATCGAGTTCGTGCAGGGCAGCCCAGTTGGTTTCGCCGCGCGGGGTGCGCTTGTGGTTTCGCTGCACGTCTTGCAGCCATCCCTGGCAAATCTTCAGGGCGGCGGGCAGGTCATTACAGTGGCTGGACAGGGTTTCGACCCGGTCGAGATACTTCCGGTTGACGGCCAGCAGCGCCCGATCCGAGGCCATGCACGGGTTGTCATCCTCGTAGAGCGCATACAGTCGGCGCTCTAACCGTCGAATGTCGCGCCGGATGTGGACCAGTTCGGTATGAAAAAAACAATCCATTGTACGGAGCATGCCGCAAATCCTTTCTCAAAAAATTGGGTTATTCCTTATATTGTGAATTTTATCACAATTATGAATCAATTCAACCACCAATTGAGACCTTTCCCCAAGGATTTAGACGATCCGCACTAATCGAACGATGACATTATGGGCAACTCGCACAGGTCAGCGGCGCTTTCGCATCTCTGAGACCCGCCTGGTGGCAGGCTGACCGCATGCGCCCAAACAGAAGCGGTCCGGTTTGTGCGGAGTTTATGGAGGATCGGCGGGGCAGATCGCCTATAATGACGTGCAATAGACCCTTAGCGGGCACGGCCAAAACAACCCTCTCGACAATTCCACTTTTTCCCTGAGCACTTTTACACAATCTGATCGGGTGGATGCGGACCTGCGCCCTGGCGTGTGGTTCGCGGTCGAGAGGGGAATGACGCGATGGCTACGCTGGCACCGAAACTTGAACGTCGCATTCCGCGTCATCCGAATCGCCCGGTCATCAGTGGTTGGTCGATCCCACGCCGCGTCCTGCTGGCCTGTGCCGGGATGCTGGTGATGGTCCTGGCGATCGGGCTGGCGCTGGTGGTTGGCGCAATGGGGCAGCGCGTGCAGCCCTCGAACCCATTTGCGGCTTACCTGCCTATTCTGCCCGATCAACCGCTTGAGGCGCTGAAGGATTATCCGTGTACGACGGCCTTCTCCGCCTATCCGTTCGGAGATTATTCTGGCGAAATCTACTGCCAGCTGCGGCCCGAAGACGGTGTTTTTGGGTTAATTGCCGTGTATGGCAAGCAGGGAGCTGTTCGCAGCGTCGCGTTTGGCGTCGAGAACCTGCGCCTCGGCGACGTCGTGCAGTTCTGGGGTGAACCCAACGAAATCCGCATTCGGAAGCATTATTTTTCGCTGAGGTGGGGGAATTACCTGTACGCCTCGGGAAATAGTTCCGGGCGCTTCGGTTACTGGTCCCCAATTCGCTACCTGATGGTGATGTCGCCGCCCACCTGAAGGCCGGGCCGCTTACTTGGCGGTTTCGCGCTGCTTTTCGGCAGCCAGCGGGACGGTAAAGTGAAAGGTCGTCCCAGCGCCGAGCGTGCTTTCCACCCAGATTTGCCCGCTGTGTCCCTCGACAATCCCGCGCGTGATGGTCAGGCCCAGGCCGGTGCCGGGCTGTTCGCGCGCCTGGGGATTGTCGCTGCGGAAATAGGGCGTGAACAGGCGGTTCAGGTCTTCCTCGCTCATGCCGATACCGGTGTCCTGCACGGCGATGTGCAGCAGCGGATCACCGGGTTTGCCGTTGCTGGCCGCGCCGGAGACGTGCGGATCGGAAATGTCGGCCTTGATCTGAATGCTGCCCCCGTCGGGCGTATATTTGTGAGCATTGCTCAACAGGTTGGTCAGCACCTGAATCAGGCGGTTCAGGTCGGCCTGGATTGGCGGCAGATGGTCGGGCACCTGGACGTCGAGCGACTGCGCCTTCTCGTCGATCTGCTGCTGTAATGGGCGCAGCGTTTCGTCGATGATGCGGTGGAAATCGACCGGCGAAAAGTCCATGTGGAAGTTACCGGTTTGCAGTTTGGTGACGTCGTTCAGGTCACTGACCAGCGTGTTCATGCGCTCGATGTTGGCTTTGATCGTGTCCAGGAAGGATTCCTGCTGAGCATTGACTTCGCCGGGGATGCCCCCCAGCAGCAGGTCAGTGTAGCCTTTGATGGAGGTCATCGGCGTTTTGAGTTCATGCGCCACGAAGCTGACAAACTCGCTCTTGGATTCGTTGGCACGGGCCAGATCGACGTAAAGCTGAGCATTCACCAGGGCGATACTGGCATGTTCGGCCAGGCGCTGGACGAAGGCCATATCGACCAGACTCAGGCGCGGCTCGGTGTTTTTCTCCAGAATGAGCAGGGCATTGATGTCTCCGGCGGACATCATCGGCATGGTCAGTTGACTCAGACAGTGGCGCTGCCCTGGCACCCAGTCGGGGTCGATCTTCACGTCCGATGCCAGATCCGCCTGCCGCGTGCGCATGACCCGGCTGACGATGCCTTTATCCAGCGGCCAGATGCTGCCTTCGGCCCCTTCGGGCATTTCGTTGTCGCGGTACCCATAGCGGCCCACGATTTCCAGCACGGGCGGTTCCCCCCGGACGATGCCGAGCGCGCCCGCCGTCGCGCCGCACTGCGAAATGGCCCAGCGCAGCGTGCGTTCCGCGACGGTGCGAATATCCAGCGTGCGGTTGAGTTCGACGTCGATGCGTTCCAGCGCTTCCAGTTCGGCCACGCGTTCGCTCAACTGCTTATCGGTCATCTGGAACAGGCGGGCGTTGTCGATGGCGACCGCAGCCTGTCCCGCGAAGGTGGTCAGTAAATTGGCATCCTCGACGATGAAGACGCCGCGTCCCTTTTTGTTGAGCACTTCCAGCACGCCGAGCGTCTGTTTATTGGCGATGAGCGGCACGACCAGCACCGACTGCGCTTGCAGGTCGATGCGGGCCTGTTCGCTGGTCCAGCGCGGGTCGCGGGCGGCGTCATTGACGATAATGTGGCGGCCCGTCTTGATGACCTCGCCGATCAAGCCGTGTTTGGCCGGGAAATGCTGGCCGATGTGTTCATGATCGGTGCCGATGGCAATCGCCAGTTCGAGGTCGTGGCTGTCATCCTCCGGCGTGAGCAGCAGCAAACCGGCTTCGGCATTGAGAATCTCGACGGCGCTGCGGGTAATGAGTTGGAGCAGGCGGTCGAGGTCCTGCTGCTGACTGGCAAGCTGATTGCTGACGTCGTTGAGCGCGGCGAGCTGGCGCGCGCGCTGGTTGGTTTCGGCAAACAGGCGCGCCTTTTCGAGGGAGGCCGCCGCCAGAGAACTGATGTCGCTGAAAATGCGGAACTGGTCATCGCCATAGGTCTGGCCCGGGCGAGTCGTGCCCACCGCCATTGCGCCCAGCGTCGCCGTTCCTGCGACCAGCGGCACGCCCATCCAGGCTTTCAGGTCGGGATTCACAGCCACCGTCGGGGCGCGGCGCTCATTCATGGCCTGCGTAT
>JAIOHO010000947.1 GCA_019912905.1 Anaerolineae bacterium | reverse complement strand
ATGGTATTTGTTGTAGGCGGTTTGTTGCAAGCAGGGCTGATTGCTTTGGGCTTGCTGCACCGTGATATCCGTACACTTGATTAGGAGAAGATAATGCAAACGCCCTCTCTCTGAATACTGGAGAGAGGGCTATGCCACTTTTGTGACGGCTCTCAAAGGCTACCCACTTTCAGAAGTGGTAAGGCTAAAGGACTTACGAAATTGATTCAGAAGAGCAGGATAGTTAGGGAAATAACGATAAATCTGACTACGATTCCAGGCAAAGACAAGGTAATGTCCGTAAACTTCGGTAAAAAGGTAAGCGTGCTTCACCTCAGAGACCGATCAATGTCAAGTAGGAGTGCTACAGGCATCTTTTAGAGGATAACACCATTGTGAGGGTATGTAATATATCGCAAGGTGTTTTTCAACGGCCTGGGTCGTTTGAGATTTACAAATGGTCTATTTCAATCTATATTGAGCTTATGAAAGCTTTTGTGGCCTATTACCGCGTTTCGACAGACAAGCAAGGCAGAAGCGGCTTGGGCTTGGATGCACAGCGCCAGGCGGTTGCCGATTTTGTAAACGGACATGGGACGCTGGTCGCCGAATACACCGAAATTGAAAGCACCAGACACCAGCGACCTGAGCTAGACGCCGCCCTAGAGCTATGCCGACGGCAGAGAGCTATCCTATTGATTGCCCGTCTTGACCGTTTAGCTCGCAATGTGGCGTTCATCTCCAATCTGATGGAAAGCCGTGTCGATTTTGTCGCCGTCGATATGCCAGAAGCCAACCGGCTCACCATTCACATCCTGGCTGCGGTCGCCGAGCATGAGCGCGAGATGATTTCCAAGCGGACGAAGGATGCCCTCAAGGCAGCGAAGGCACGAGGCGTGAAGCTGGGCAACCCCACTCCCCTACCCGCTTCACGACAAGGGATCGCTGGTGTCAAAGAGCAGAAGCGGCAATTTCATGCCACTGTGAAACCGCTAATCATGGAACTGCGCGATCAAGGTTACACGCTTACGGCCATTGCCGAGGAACTGAACGGGCGAAACGTCCCTACCGCACGTGGCGGCTTGTGGTATGCCACAACCGTTCGGAATATTCTGACGGATTAAACAGTAAACGCCTGATTAACTCATCCGGAAGTTTGAATGTGATATCAACTGGCAACCAGAAGTCTCTGCCACTTTCTGTGTGATTCACAGACAGGCCCGACAATCTCGTTCCCGAACGTGTCGGCCAGGTCGCTTGTGTCAGATGAAATCTTGTCTTTTACGTCCTAATTTCCTTCACACAACGGCTCAATGCGATACTGCGCCCGCTCGTCACAGGTGAAGTCACGAATGTAACGGTTTTCGTGCACCCAGCCAAGCAGATCCTTTAACTCCCAGTCGCTTACACGCCATTCACGGACAGTGCCATCGGCAGAAGCCGAATACAGCAACTCATCATCGACACTGAAATCGACATCAAACACCCATCCCGTGTGGCCTTCGAAGCGATGTAGTATGCCTCCGGTGGCATAGTCCCACAGGATGACGCTGCCGTCGGATGATCCAGATGCCAACGTGCGATTGTCTCGTGCGAAGTCCAGACTCCAGACCGGGCCATTGTGCCCGACGAACTGCCGGATCCTCGCGCCGGTTTCAATATCCCACTCGGTGATACTGCCATCATTGGTGGCCGTGATGATCCTCGTTTCATCAGACCCGAAGCTGACATCGAGCGTGCAGCCCGGCTGTTCAGGATAGATCCGAATCACCTGCCCAGTTTCGATATCCCAATACGCTGCACTCAGGAAGTAACATGATCCGGAAATCGCCCGTGTTCCGTCCCGGCTGAACGCGATTGATGTGATGTCCTGTGTTGTATCAAACTGCCGGACCATCTGCCCGGTTTCGATATCCAGAAGGACCAACTCGCCACCCAGGTTCAGATCGCTGAAGTCTTGCGTACCGGCGAGTGCCAGCCGTCCATTGGGGCTAAACGCCACGCTGCGCCAGGGGTATACCTGAGCC
Organism: Anaerolineae bacterium; assembly: GCA_019912905.1. Lineage (GTDB taxonomy): Bacteria > Chloroflexota > Anaerolineae > Aggregatilineales > Phototrophicaceae. The sequence continues at coordinate 566 of JAIOHO010000947.1, read as the reverse complement.
GGGAAGTCTCGGACGACGTCGCCTGAATGCAGGTCCCACAGCGTGAGGCGTGTGCCTTGTGAATAATTTTCCAAGTCAAGTGCGCCAACGAGCGCATAGCGTCCACTCGGGTCAATCGCGATTGCGCCTGGAGCAGTACTGTGACCTTCGGTCAGGAAGCGGTGCAGCAGTTCAGTTGTCCTCGTATCGATAACCAGTAGACCTCCGGGAGCTACTTCGCCGATCACGATCCTGCTTCCATCCGGACTCGGTTCCACCGCGAAAACAGGTGCCCCTTCGGCATAACGATGAGTCTCCCCCTGAGCATGGATATTCCATATCCGGATCGTGGCATCACTCGCGGCAGTCGCAGCTAACAGGCCGTCCGGGCTGAAGGCAGTATCCCTGATGGTTCCACTATGCCCGGCCAGGGGCTGATCCTGCCACCAGACCTCGGTATCCCAGAGGTAAACGAACTCGCCAATAGGAAATAGCACAGTATGCCCGTCAGGGCTGACAGTCATCGGAATTCCCCAGGCCCCTATGACCCGCTGGCGGATTTCTTCTCCGGTTTGTGCGTCCCACAG
>JAIOHO010000946.1 GCA_019912905.1 Anaerolineae bacterium | reverse complement strand
GCCAGGCGCATAGTTCTTCGCCTGAAGCTGGCGGGTCACGCGCACCAGTAATTCCTGACTGAGCGTTGGCAGGGCCTTCACCAGCCACTCGTTGACAATCTCTCCATCCGCAATGACGATCGTGCGCGTCACCTGCTTGGCGAGATCATCGTCATGTGTCACCATCAGGAAGGTTTTGCCTTCTGCAACCAGCTTTTCGAACAGCGCAAAGACCTGGCGAGCGGTGCGCGAATCGAGGTTGCCAGTTGGTTCGTCCGCCATCACCATCGGGGGATCATTCGCCAGGGCACGGGCAATCGCCACGCGCTGCTGCTGACCGCCGGAAATCTGGGTCGGCAGTTTATGCGCCTGCGCCGCGACATCCACCAGCTCCAGTAGATGCATGGCCCGTTCCTGGCGCTGCCGGGGGTTATACATATTGCAGAAATCCATCGGCAGCATCACGTTCTCGATGACTGTCAGTGTGGGCAAAAGCTGGAAGAATTGGAAAATCACCCCCTGATTGCGCCCCCGCCAGCGCGCCATCTGGCCTTCGTCGAACCGGTGGATGCCCGTCTTGTTGATGTAAATCTCCCCCGAAGTGGGCCGGTCGATGCCGGTCAGCATATTGATCAGCGTCGATTTTCCGCTGCCAGATTTGCCGATGATTCCCACAAACTCACCCTGGTCAATCGTCAGGTTAATTCCCTTGAGCGCCAGAAAATCGCCCGCATCCGTTTCATAGGCCTTGACCACGTTCCGCAGTTCGATCAGGTGTTGCGGCTTATCGGTAGGAGCACCATTCCCATGCAGGCTTTGAAACAATCGCAGCATATCCAACGCCAATCACCTTACCATCCCAGGCACAACCACAAAACTGTTGTCCCATTACACTATAAACGAAGTGGGGCAGCCCGACCTGTGAGTTTTTGCACAAACTCGCAAATCATTATATAGGCGGTTGCGATGACAGGAGAGACCGATTTGCGGAGGAACACCCCCTGCCTGCGAGTTGCTACGTCGGGTCCCGGCACTCATCTCGATGGATGAGTCCGTTTCAAAATCCAGCCGTATGGCTATTTACACGCTTACGCACGCCGTTTAATATCACAGGCGCAGCCACACATGAGCACCGGGAGAAGCAGTGATGCCGCATACAATCGCACTGGTCGGTGCAGGGGGTTACGGTAGTTATTATCTCAATGAACTGCTGTTTAACCATCAGGACCGCGCGCGTCTGGTGGGTGTGGTAGATCCGTTCCCCGAACGCTGCCGCTACCTCGATGAACTGAATGCTGCGCAGATCCCATTTTACCCCGACCTTCAGGATTTGTTCGCGGTCCAGGCACCCGACCTGGTTTGCATCGCCTCCCCGATTCACCTGCACAGGCCGCAGACAATTGTCAGCCTGGAACACGGGGTCAGCGTGCTGTGTGAGAAGCCGTTGTGCGCCACGATTCAGGACTCCCGCCGGATGGCCGAGGCCGAGCAGCGGCTGCCGGGTTTCGTCGCCATCGGCTACCAGTGGTCGTTTTCAGCCGCAATCCAGGCGTTGAAACGCGACATTATGAGCGGCGAATTGGGCCGCCCGCTGCGCCTGAAATCGCGAGTCTACTGGCCGCGCACCGATGCCTATTTCGCGCGCAACCGTTGGGCTGGTCGCATCCAGGCAGACGATGGCACCTGGATTCTGGACAGTCCGGCTCACAACGCCACCGCGCATTATCTGCACAATATGCTCTATGTGTTGGGTCCAACCCGCGAAACCAGCGCATCCTTGAAAGATGTTCAGGCCGAATTATACCGGGCCAACCCCATCGAAAACTACGATACTGCCGCCCTGCGCGTGCACACTGCGGATGGGGTCGAGATTCTGTTCTATACTACCCACTCGACCGAGCACAATATCGACCCGATTTTCGATTATGAATTTGAGCGTGCCACCGTGCGCTACGACTCCAATCAGAGCCGGGACCGGGCGGACATCGTCGCCCACTTCCCGGATGGCCGCACCAAAAATTATGGCAGTCCCTTCGATAATCCGGGCGGCAAAATCTGGCAGTGCGTCGAAGCGCTCGACACGCACGCGCCGCTGCCCTGTGGGATCGAGGCCGCCACGCCGCAGTTGCGCTGCCTCAACGGTGCTCAGGAATCTCCCACGGCGATCCAGGACTTCCCTGACTCCCTGCGGCGCACCCTCCACCAGTCCGACGAGCGACTGATCTACATCGAAGGACTCGAGGACCTGCTGACTCACTGTTATGACACCCACCTCCTGCCTTCCGAAAGCGGCAGCACCGATTGGGCCGCGGCAGGCCGCATCATCGACCTGAGCAGCTACGACCACTTTCCCTCGCACCCCCAATAAGTCAGTCGGGTCATTCGACGATCTGCTGAACGATTCGCCCGCTGGCCTTCTCTTTCAGGATCAGTTTGGTCCTGCCATCGGGCATGACCTCTTTCTTGATGAGATCGTGCGCATCGTCATAGGCTGTTGTTTCGGGTGAACTGGCAGTCGCGTCAGACCCGCGCCAGTCTTCGATTTCGACCGGCTCCCACTGCCGGGACGCTGCCGAACGATAGGCGGCATCCATAATGGCGTTGATCACATAGCCGTCGTAAAACGTTTCCATCGGCGGTTGGCCCTGGTCGAGCGCGTCGAACATGTCGGTAAACATGTGCGCATAACCCAGTTCGTTGATCTCATCACCTGAGGGGAACAGCCAGCCGTGGTCACTTTCGGTCTTTTCAGACACATAGCCGCCGTCCTTGACCGCCGTGAACATTTCGTAGCCAGTCCTCAGCCAGTGGTTAAGCCAGATCGTCCCTTCGGTGCCTGCGACTTCGTCCCGGATGTCCATCCCGCCGCGGAAGGCCCAGCTCACTTCGAACTGCGCCATCGCGCCGCTGGCATAACGCACCAGGCCGATGGCCGTGTCTTCCGCCTCGATGGGATGCACCTGGGTATCCGCCCAGCACATCACTTCCAGCGGGCGCACGTCCTTGCCGATAAAGTTCCGGCTGATGGCGATACAGTGGCAGCCAATGTCGATAATCGCGCCGCCGCCGGACAGCGTTTTGTCCCAGAACCAATCGCTGTGCGGACCGGGGTGCGCCTCGCGAGACCGCGTCCACAAGACCCGCCCAACAGCCCCCT
>JAIOHO010000945.1 GCA_019912905.1 Anaerolineae bacterium | reverse complement strand
GCGGGCGGTGCTGGAGGAGGCCGAGAAGCAGCAGGTGCTGATTCACCGTGTCTCGCAGGGCAGCGGCATCATGCTGATGACCGACGCCGAGATCCGCGAGATGGTCAAACTGGGGGCTGAGGCCGGGATCGAAGTCAGCCTGTTTGTCGGGCCGCGCGCGGCCTGGGACACCGGTGCGCAGATCACTGCCAGCGCGGGCAAGAATCTGGGCGCACGGCTGCGTGGGATGGATCAGGTGGTGTATGCGGTCGAAGACATCAAACGGGCCAATGCGCTCGGCATCCGCTCTGTGCTGGTGGCCGATGAAGGGCTGATGTGGCTGGTGCTGGAGATGAAAAAGGCCGGAGAGCTGCCTGCCGATTTTGTGGTCAAGGTGTCGGTTCAGATGGGCGCGGCCAACCCGATCTCAGTCCGTATGATGGAACAGCTTGGGGCGGGGACTTATAACACGCCAACTGACCTGTCCCTGCCGCAGTTAGCCGCCATCCGCCAGGCGATTCACATCCCGCTGGATATTTACGTTGAGGTGCCGGACGATTTCGGCGGCTTCGTGCGCCATTACGAAGTGCCGGAGATGATTCGCGTGGCCGCGCCGATGTATGTCAAACTGGGGCTGCGCAATTCCCCGAACATCTATCCAAGCGGCGTGCATGTCGAACCGACCGCCATTGCGCTGTCACGAGAGCGAGTCCACCGGGCAGCCATCGCGTTAGACATGATCCGCCGCTACTACCCGGAGGCCACGACCTCGAAGCGCGGTGCGCCGGACCTGGGGATTCCGGTCGTTTAACGCGGGCGGCGATAAACCTGGATCGTACCGGATTCATAAACCAGCGACCAGCGGCCCTCGATTTCTGCGAGCATCGCCGCGGCTGCCGGGATATGGACCGCGCCCCAGTTACGCCAGAGCGGATCGACGACGGCGTACTGCGCCTGATCGAAATGCGGGTCGAAGGCCCAGCGGTCGGCGGGAATATTGGCGGGCAGGTGCGGCGTCGCTTGCCCAGCCGCCGCAGCGGACATCTGAAAATCGGCGACGTGAGCGGTGAACATCCATGCGATCGCTGGCGAGGCGATGATCAAATCGTCGCCCTGGCTGTGCGTGTTGAGATAGTCTGCCACCTGCTGCGCCGACGCCGGGTCGATCAGAAACGGGTCAATGTCGGTCGGATAAACTGTTTCCACTTTTCTCAGTGTGTCATCCAGGCTGATGGACAGCGGCGTCACGATGAGCAGCGATGCTGCGCCAATGGACAGGAGCATTCGGACTGCGGCGGACGAAGTTGTCCAACTGGCTTCGATGGTCGTTCGCACGAACTCAAACGCCCGGTCGAGGAAGGTCCCCAGGCCAATTGCCAGCAGCGGCAGCAGGGGAATCAGGTAATAGGCGCTCAGGTTGTACAGGGCGACCGTGCGCCCCAGCACCGCGATGGGCACCAGCAGCAGGAGCAGGGCACTGTTTCGGAGTGCCCGCACCGGCACCAGAAACAACCCGATCAACCCGGCCAGAAACCAGGCATCCTGCGTCAGCAAAATCGTGTAGTTCAGTGCCAGGCCGCGGAGCTGGTCGGACAGGGGCTTGCCACCCAATCGCGTCAGGGTGTAGCTCAGGTCAAACCAGAAGGCATCGGGGGCGTCAGCCAGCATGAGACCGGCATAAATCGCAAAAGGCAGAACCATCAACCCGATGGACCACCACGCATCACGTGGGCGAGTCCTTAACACGAGCACCAGCAGCGGCAGGGCAAATGCGCTCATCATCACATCGGACACGCATCCGATCCCAATCGCGCCGGCTGCCAGCGCCAGCCCGCTGCGGGTGCCACCCTGTCGATAGGTCACCAAACCCCACAGCGCCAGCAGCACCAGCGGCGCGAGCAGGTTGTAGCTGAAGCCCAGACGGTTATAGAGTACGGCCTGCGGGTCGATTGCCAGCATCAAAGCAGCCAGCAGCGCGATTCGGCGGCCAGTGGCAGCCCGGACCACACGGTAGAGCAGGGCCACAGAAACCGTACCAAGCAGGCCGGTCAGCGTGCGCAGCGTTCCTATGCTGAGGCCGCCCACCTGGGCTGAGCCAGTCAGCAGGATTTCAAACAACGGCAGGCGCGCCGCCAGCAGCGTCGATTGATTGAGCGCCAGATACTGCACGCGCCCGGCTAACAGGCTGCGGGCGATGGCGAGATGGGTGCCTTCGTCGCTGAACCAACCGGGAGTCTGCTCGACGCGGTGGAGGCGCAGAACCGCGGCCAGCAGGACGATGCCGATCAGGGCAGCGGCATAAACCCATCGCGACCAATGACCCCTCTGTGAGATGCGCTGAACGATCTGGAACATGAGTCGAAAAATGGGTCTGTCCTGCTGCCTGTTCACAAATGTCTCATGGTAGCACAGGCCCCAAGCAAGCGAAAAGCCGCGACTCGGCGGCTTTCCTGATAAGAGGAATGATGAGAATGATAACGGGCGAAGCGATGGTCTTTAGTGCATCCTTACATCTGACTCTGTGAGACCGCCAGCCTTGCTACGCTCGAAGCTGACTGAAAACTGTCCACAGGCGGTTGGAAACTTGTGTTAACTGGCGATCGGGTGGGAATGGGCGGCCACGAACGGCGCGGTCCGGTGAATCGAGTCGAGCACGTCGTAGATGTCGAACGGCTTGGGGACATAGTCGTCCGCGCCCAGGTCCAGGCTGTGCAGCACGTCGTCCAGTTCGTAATGGGCCGAAGCCAGAATAAAGGGCGTGGACTGCCAGCGGGCGTCCGCGCGCACGGTGCTCAGGAACTCAAAGCCGTTCATCAGGGGCATTTCGATGTCTGAAATAATGAGGTCCGGGGTCTGGGCTTCCATCAGGGCGAGTGCTTCCGCCCCGTTGGTCGCTGTCAGGGCATGAAATCCAGTCAGTTCCAGTAAAAAAGCCATGTTGCGTAAAAGGGGCAGGTAATCATCAACGAGCAGAACGGTTCCTAAATCGGCGGGTTGTTGCATTGTGATGACACTCCTCGCACTCAATGTTTTCTCAAGCATAACGTGGTTATCAAGTGTGGGAAAGAGGTGGTTTACCTTATTCACAAAAATTTCAATTTTCACAATTTGCGCGCTTGAGGGAAAACAAAAGAGTGAACCAGGGCGGCTCACTCTAAACTTGCGGGATTCAGGACAGCACGTTTACCAGCCGCGCTTGCCCAGAACGACCTGATCGGGCGTGACGTTGATGCCGACCATTGGCTCGCCCAGGTTGCGGCTGACGTTAAGCAGGATTTCAGGATCGTTGAAATGGGTGACCGCCTCGACGATCGCTTTGGCGCGCCGGGCCGGGTCGCCGCTCTTGAAGATGCCCGAACCGACGAAGACGCCATCGACGTCCAACTGCATCATCAGCGCGGCATCCGCCGGGGTCGCCACGCCGCCTGCCGCAAAATTCACGACCGGGAGTCGGCCCAACTGCGCCGTTTCCCTGACCAGATCGTAAGGAGCCTGAATGTTTTTGGCATAGGCAAACAGCTCGTCTTCGTCCATGCTGGTCAGACGGCGGATTTCGCTGTTGACCGCGCGAGCATGGCGCACCGCCTCAACCACGTCGCCGGTGCCAGCTTCGCCTTTGGTGCGGATCATCGCCGCGCCTTCGGCAATGCGCCGCAGCGCTTCACCCAGGTTGCGACAGCCACATACAAACGGCACTTTGAACTTGTGTTTGTTGACATGATGCTCTTCATCGGCGGGTGTCAGGACTTCGCTTTCGTCAATGTAGTCGATGCCCAGGGCTTCCAGAATCTGTGCTTCGACAAAGTGGCCGATGCGCACTTTCGCCATCACGGGGATGGTGACCGCCTTCATAATGTCATCGATCATCCCCGGGTCACTCATGCGCGCCACGCCGCCCTGTGCGCGGATGTCCGCTGGAACGCGTTCCAGCGCCATCACCGCACAGGCCCCGGCGTCTTCGGCAATCTTCGCCTGATCGGGCGTGACCACATCCATAATCACGCCGCCTTTTAACATTTGAGCCAGGCCGACTTTGACCTTAAAGGTTCCGGTTTCGCCCTGCCCGCTGCCGTTGGTACCATTGGTTGCCATCAATTTTCTACCTCCACTCCATGCGACTTGAGTATCGTTAGCGTATATGCGCGGCCTGCGCGCTTGTATGTCCAATTCAGACCATTGATTCCAATCTTATCAGGTTTGCGGATTGTAATAAACCTGAATTCTTGTCATGTTCGCAAAACAGGTCGGGTGTATACTCGAAACAGGTGAATGGACTGGCCGAAATCATGACTTTCTCTGCTTCTGAACACCCTCACGACGAAACTCCCGTCGAGCGTGGGTTGGCCGTGGAAGACCTGGCGGATGAGGGCCAGGGCATTAAACAGCGGTTGCAGCAGCGTGCTCGCCTGTATGCTGCGCCCAACCAGCGCATCGAGATCGCACCGGAAAATGTGCTCACCGTGCTGACTTTTGAGCTGGGCAGTGAGCATTACGGGGTGGATGTCATGAAGGTGCGCGGCGTGCGCACCATCAGCCGCATCACGCGAGTGCCCGGTACGCCGAACTTTTATCGTGGCGTGGTC
>JAIOHO010000944.1 GCA_019912905.1 Anaerolineae bacterium | reverse complement strand
GTTCTGGGCCTTATGGCGGCAGCGTGCCATCTTTCGCCAACAGGGGATGGGCCGCTTCGTGCGCGACCTGACGGTAGCGGCGGCGGCACTGGCGCTGTACGGCATTATCGGTCAGTTCATCACCCGACCCAGTTTTATTTTCCCCGCCAACATTCTCAACACCGAGTTATTCATGCGGGTGACGGGATTCCCGATCCAGTTGTTCAGGGCGATCATGGCGACGCTGCTCACCGTCTCGATGATCAGCGTGCTGCGCGCCCTGGAGGTCGAGAATGACCAGCGCCTTAAGGCTGCCGAGCGTGCCAAGCGCGAAGCCGAGCATTTGCGACACGAAGAATTGGCCCACCTGAATCAGGAATTAAAAGCCGCCAATGAGGAAACGGCCCGGCTGCTGCAAGAGGTTCAGCGGCGCGATTCCCTGCGCGGCGAACTCATTCAGAACATCACCGCCGCCCAGGAAGCAGAACGACAGCGCATCGCACGTGAACTGCACGACGAAACGGGACAGGCGCTGACTGGATTGGCGCTGGGGCTGCGCGGCCTTTCCGCTCAGGCCACTGCAAAGCCGGAGATGGTGCAGCAGCGTCTGCCCACTCTCGAATCGATGGCAACGGCGGCGCTGGGTCAACTGCGCGGCCTCATCAACGATCTGCGCCCGCCCCAATTGGACGACATGGGGTTGGCGGCGGCCCTGCGCTGGCTGGTCGAACGTTTCAATGAGCAGCACCCCACGCAGGTCACATTGATCGTCAAAGGCGAAACGCGTCCGCTGCCATCCGAGATCGAAACCACCCTGTTCCGCATCGCCCAGGAAGGGCTGACCAACATCGCCAAGCACGCTCGGGCCGACCATGCCAAACTCACCCTGGATTTCGAGAACGGCCCCGCGTTGAGTGTATGTGACGATGGCGTCGGTTATGATCCATCCACGACCCTGCACAATAACCGGCCCCGCAGCGCCTGGGGGCTGATGGGCATGCAGGAACGAGCCAACCTGATTAACGCCACACTGACGCTGGATGCGCACCCCGGCCAGGGCACGCGCTTCATCGTGCGTCTGAATCAACAGGAGGAGACTGATGACGACGATTCGCATCCTGATTGTTGACGATCACGCGGTCGTGCGGGCAGGAATCCGCATGCTGCTGGAAAGTGACCCGGATATGGTCATCGTTGGTGAAGGCGAAACCGGCCAGGACGCCATTAACCTGGCGCAGCAGCACCACCCCGACGTCATCCTCATGGACATTACCATGCCGGTCATGGATGGCATCGAAGCCACCCAGTACATCAAAAAACAGGCAGAGTCCCCAGCCATCCTGACCCTGACGATTCATGAGGGCAAGGATTACTTTTTCCACATGCTCCAGGCCGGGGCATCCGGTTATGTGCCCAAGCGCGCCGCACCGCAGGACCTGCTTCAGGCGATTCACATCGTCGCATCCGGCAACGTCTACCTCGACCCGGCAGTTGCCAAGGACCTGGTTTCCGATTATCTGACCCGTGTGCAGGACGGGTCGGAGCAGGACAGCTACGAAGTCCTGACGGACCGGGAGCGCCAGGTGCTGACGTTAATCGCTGAAGATGAAACCAACCAGTCCATCGCCAACGAACTGGACATCTCGGTGAAAACCGTCGAGCGGCATCGTGAAAATATCATGCGCAAGCTCAACCTGCATACCCGCACGGAACTGGTGAAATATGCCATCCGCAAGGGCCTTATCTCGCTGGATGACCTCTAGTATCGGCCCACGTGACTAATTTCACAGTCCATCCGTGACATAGCCCCCTGCCCTCCCTGCACCACAACCCTTACAATCAGGGTCAAATGATTGAGGTATCCCCTCATTTTATATGGTCATCAACGAATCGACGGGCGGGCGGATTGGGTAAGTCTATTCAATTCGCCATTTATTTTTCGCAGGCAGGACGATGAACTCACGCTCCCCCACCCTTAAACAGGCACTTATCGCAGGTTGCAGTTTACTGATTCTGGCGATCGGCAGCTTCCTCAGCCTGGCCGCCATACCCGCCCAGGCCCAGTCATTGGACGAGGCCGAGTATATCGGCTCGCGGGACTGCGCTTCCTGCCACCGGGATCTGGGCCGTTCGCATCGTGAATCTGCGCACGCTCTCACGCTTCAGGATGCACAGGATGCGGACAATGCCGGTGCGATTCTCGGCAATTTCGACCAGGATGGCGACGTTCGGACGCTGCAATTCCCTGGTGAGGAGACCGCCCGCGCGTTTACTGCCGAGGATATTGCCTTTGTCATCGGCTCCGGCCAGCACGTACAGCGCTATCTGTACGAAGCGGGCAAGGATGATTACCTGGTGCTGCCTGCCGAATGGAACGTGATCGAACAGAGATGGCAGCCGTATGCGCCCGCCGATCAGTGGCCCGACCCCGCCTACGAATGGGGACCCAACTGTGCAGGCTGCCATACCACGGGCCTGAATACCCAGGACCTTGCCTGGGAAGAAGCAGGCGTCCAGTGCGAGTCCTGTCATGGGCCGGGCAGCGCCCATGCGGATGCGGCTGATGACGCGGGCGGCGTGATCAGCCCGGAAGAACTGGTCAGCATTCGCGCCGCAATCGCCCCTGGCACCGACCCACAAACCTGCGGAAGCTGCCACAGTGCCGGGACCCAGGACGGATTTGCCTATCCCATCGATTATCTCCCCGGCAAAGCGCTGGAGCACGATGACGGCTATCAGTTGGTGCCACCCGACGACAGCGCCCACTGGCACGTCTCCGGTCACGCCGCGCAGCAGAACATGCAGTACAACGAATGGCACGCCTCCGGCCATGCCAACGCCCTCAAAACGTTAAAGACCAGTGACTACGCGCAAGACTCCTGTCTGCAATGTCACAGCGGAGACTATCTCCAGACCGAAGCGCGGATCGCCTCCTACGCCGATCCCGCTAACGAATATGAAGGTGATCCACCGGTGGTGGTGACGCTGGACACTGCCGAGGACGGCATTACCTGCACCAACTGCCACAGCTTACACGGCGATACTATTGGCATGGACCTGCTGGTCGAATCTCCTGAAACGCTGTGCCTCGACTGCCATCAGGATGCCGGGCGCACCGACCAGGTCCATCACCCGGTGGTGGAGATGTTCAGCGGCATGCAGATCGTCGATCTGGTCCCTGGAGTCCCCTCCAACCACCTGACCGCCGGGGCAACCTGTATCACCTGCCACATGCCGCCGACCCTGCAAGTGGGCGACACCTGGTATTCAGGCAGCCACTCGATGATGCCTGCCTTCCCCGGTGATGTTGAAGAAGGCCAGCCGGACTCGTGTACCTCCTGCCATACCGATCTCAGCCCGGCGTACCTGCAAGAGTTCATCGACAAAATCCAGAACAAAGTATCCAACCGGCTGTCTAAACTTCAGATCACCATCGACGACCGCCAGGATATTCCTTCGTGGGTCCACGAGGCGGTCGATTTCGTCGCCGGGGATGGCAGCCTGGGCGTGCATAACTACGCTTACACGTCGCAGCTTCTGGACGCGGTCGAGGTCAACCTCGGCATCACGACCGTCGTCGTGCCGGAAACGATCCCGATTCATGAAATCGAAGACCCGCAGGATTGCGCCGAATGCCATGCGGATGAACACCGCGAATGGCAGAACTCGCCACATGCCAACGCGTCACTCAGCCAGACCTTCCAGGCCAAGTACGCGGCAGATGGTCAGCCCAGCTACTGCATGAGCTGCCATGCCTCTGGCTATGACCCGCGCACCGAACAATATGTGTTCGAGGGGGTGGTGTGCAGCAACTGTCATTACACCACCGCCGGGGTCGCTCATCCGCCCGGGCCGGTTGAAATCGCGACCAATTCGCAGGTCTGCGGGCGCTGTCACAGCGGCGAACATTCGCCCACTTATAACGAATGGCTGGTCAGCGCGCACAGCAACGTCGGCATCGACTGTGTGGATTGTCACACGCCGCACGACAACGGTCTGATCCTGGATGACGTCAACGAAACCTGCGGCTCCTGCCATCAGGAAGCGCTGGTCGACGAAATCCACATGGGCGACGACATGACCTGCGTGGACTGCCACATGTCCCGCATCCAGAACCAGAATGGCGTGCAGGTCATCAGCACAGGCCACAGCATGAATATCGATCCGAGTGTGTGCGCAGACTGTCACGGCAATACGCACCTGCTCAGTCGCGATGGAAATCAGCCGATGGGCGAAGATCATGCTCAGGTAGTTGCACTGGAAGACAAAGTCACCCAATTAGAAGACACTGCCAACCAGAATCTCAACTCCGGGATTGTCGGCGGCGCACTGGGCGCACTGGTCCTGGCACTGATCGTCTTCCTGACCGTGCGGCTGGGGAGGATACGCTAGCATGAGCGACTACACCCGCCCGCTCACCCGCCGGGAGTTCGCCAAGCTCGCCTTTGGTCTGGGCGTCGGCCTGGCGGCAGCGGATTGGATCTGGCAGTCCTTCCGCGCCCATGAGAACCCCCAGGCGCAGGCGCATGGCGTGAACGCCGATGGCCCCTACTGGGCGATGGTGATCGACCTGGAAAAGTGCATCGGCTGCCGGCGGTGTGTCTATGCCTGTGAAGCGACCAACGACACGCGCGAAGGGCATCTCTGGAACATCCTGATCGAAGACACCCAGACCTATGAGAAACCGGTGTTTATCACCCGCCCCTGTATGCACTGCGAAAACGCGCCGTGTGTCGATGTCTGCCCGGTTCATGCCACCTATCACCGGCCTGATGGCCTGGTGGCGATGGATTATGACCGCTGCATCGGCTGTCGCTACTGTATGGTGGCCTGTCCCTACGGCGTGCGGGTGTTCAACTGGGGTGAGCGGGATGACGAAAATCCGCAGGTGCCCACCTGGGGCACGCCGGAAATCGAGCGCCGTCCGCGCGGGGTCGTCGAGAAATGTACCTTCTGCGCGCACCGCCTGGACGCTGCTGCCGAAAATGGCTGGCGTCCGGGCTATGACCGGGCCGCAACCCCGGCCTGCGCAGTCATCTGTCCGACCGAAGCGCGTCGTTTCGGGGACCTGCACGACCCAGAAAGCCCGGCCAGCAAAGCGATGGAAGGGCGGCAGTCGGTGGTCCTGCGTGCCGAACTGGGCACCAACCCGCGCGTGTTCTATCTGCTGCCGTTGTGAGGAAAGCCGCGATGAATCTGCGATTTTTACGGACCCACCCGTTTATCTTATGGATCGCCCTGCTGCTGGTGGGCGTCACAGTAGGTCTGGCAGGCGCATTCACCGTCTTCACGCAGGGCCTGGGCGCAACCGGCCTGACCGACAGTGTGCCCTGGGGCATGTGGATCACGCTGGATCTCTCCTGCATCGCCGTGGCCGCTGGTGGGTTCTCACTTTCAGCCATCACCTATCTGCTGGGACGTGAAAGCTATCAGCCGCTGGCCCGCATTGCCGTGTTTGTCGGCGTGCTGGGTTACAGCGGTGCGCTGATGGCCCTCATCCTCGACATCGGCAGGCCGGATCGTTTCTGGCATGGCTGGGTGTTCTGGAACACGCACTCGATGCTGTGGGAAGTGACCATGTGCATCACGCTGTATTTCAGTGTGCTCATGCTCGAAGTCTTCCCGATGGTCGCCGATCTGCCGTTCCTGGCGCGCTTCAAACGCCTCAATCATCTGGCACACCGCGTCCACCACTTTGCGCCGGCGCTGGCCGTCATCGGCCTCAGCCTGAGCCTGCTGCATCAATCCAGCCTGGGCGCAACTTACGGCGTCGTCATTGGCCGCGCGGCCCTGTGGCGCTCGACCATGCCGCTGCTGTTCATCGTCTCGGCGGTCGCCGCCGGGATGTCATTCACCGTGCATGTCACGCTGTTGGTGCAGTGGCTGGGCAAACGGCGGCTCGTCCCCAATCAGGTGTTATTCGAGGTCGGGCAGATTGCCGGGGCGATTTTGCTGCTGTACCTGTACATGCGCTTCTGGGATACCACCGCCGGGAACTATGGCTATGTGCCGGGCCGCACCGAGGCGACCAACGTGTTGATGTCCGGTCCGTTTGCCGTGTCTTTCTGGGGATGGGAGATGCTGCTCGGCGGCCTGATTGCAGCCATTCTGATGATCCGCGCCCGCGCCCGCCAGAGCTTCGTATCGCTGGTGGTGGGCAGCGGCCTGGTGTATGCCGGGATCATCGTCAACCGCTGGCACACGACTCTGCTGGCCTTCACTCAGCCGCTTTCGACCAATCCCCCCGTGACCGATCCCCTGGTCGGGTCCTACACACCGGCCTGGACGGAATGGGGCACGGCACTTGGAATCGTCTGCGGTCTGACTCTGCTGTTCAGCCTGGGAATGCGTTTTCTGCCCGCCTTCCAGGGCATCGAGGAAGCTGAGCCTGAACCCGCACCTGAACCGGCGATGACGGTCGCTGCCGAGGCGGGTGATTAGCCCGCCCCGAGCAGGTAACTCTACATCTCCAGATAATCTCTCAACTGGCGGCTGCGGGTGGGGTGCCGCAGCTTGCGCAGGGCCTTGGCCTCGATCTGGCGGATGCGTTCGCGCGTCACGCCGAAGTGTTTGCCAACTTCTTCCAGCGTATGATCCTGCCCATCCTGCAAGCCGAAGCGCATTTCCAGCACTTCCCGCTCGCGTTCGCTGAGGACGCCCAGAGCCGAACGAATCTGCTCCTTGAGCAGTTGTCGGCTGGCGGCATCGACCGGGCCGAGTACGTTATCGTCGGGGATGAAATCCCCTAGCAGGCTGCTGTCTTCCTGGCCGATTGGCATTTCCAGGCTCATCGGTTCCTGGCTGATACGCATGATCTTGCGCACCTTCTGCGCAGCACGGCGCAGCTTGCGCTGCAAGCCGGGGTCCATGCGGATGCCCTCTTTGCGGATCTGCTTGATGGCAGCGGTTTCCTCCGGCGTGAGAAATTCCATCTCCAGCGCGATCTGCTCGGCGCTGGGTTCGCCGCCCAGTTCCTGAATCAGGTTGCGCTGGACACGCATCAGGCGGTTGATCGTTTCGACCATGTGCACCGGGATGCGGATGGTCCGCGCCTGATCCGCGATCGCCCGGCTGATCGCCTGCCGAATCCACCAGGTGGCATAGGTGCTGAACTTGTAGCCCTTGGTATGATCGAACTTCTCGACCGCACGCAGCAGGCCGATGTTGCCTTCCTGAATCAGGTCGAGGAAATTGATCCCCCGGCCCATGTAACGCTTGGCGACACTGACCACCAGCCGCAGGTTGGCGCGGGTGAGGGCTTCATTCGCCAGGATCGCTTTCTGCTCGACCATTTCGAAGCGGTCCGGCAGATCCTCAATCGAGTCGGTGTCTTCGGCCAGCTTCACCCGGAATTCCTTGGACGACGGCAGGGTGCCGTTCTGCTTGAAATACTGGCGGATAGACATCTGCTCGTCGAACGGGATGAGATAGATGCCCTCCATCACGCCAAACAAGCGCCGAGCCAGCTCGGTCCAGGGTTCGTCGCGGCCCCATTCGCGCTGATTCAGGTAGTTGCGCACATAGGAGACGCCGCTGACATCCCACGTATCCTGAATCTGGATGACTTCATCGATGATTTTGACAAAGTTGGGCGGCTCGACATGAAACGCCTCGACCCCTTCGAGCGCATCCTGCCAATCGCGGCACACTTCTTCAAAGACCGTCTCGATGACGCGTGCCGGTTCCGGCAGGCCAGCATCAACAGCGCCCTCCTGGATCACCGACAGGGAATCGATGATCGTTTGCAGGCGGTTGTCTGCGGCGATATGGATGCTCAGCCAGGTCTCGCGGTTGGTATCCAGCAGCGGAACCTGACCAATTTCCTTCAGGTACATCCGCACCGGATCGTCAGCCATCGACAGGGCTTCGAGGGCGTCTTCCTCTTCGGCATCCTCGTCGAAATCTTCAAGGTCTTCATCTTCATCAATCGCGGCCAGCAGTTCCGACGTGTCCCTTGTCTTGCCGGACGGGCGGGCAGGCTCGTCGTCATCGTCCTCTTCGGCATCGTCCTCTTCGAGTTCAAACTCGTCAGTGCTGTGGTTCGCGTTGATCTTCTTAGGCGGTCGTATTTCAGTTGCTTTTCGTTTTCGTGCCATCATTCTTCGCAATCGGTTTCATGTCAGTTGGGAATAAGGGCGGAGAGATAAGACGAAACTTCCTTTCAGTATACTTGTCTGGTCTGATGCTGCAATTCCGAATCGATCAGCCGTTTCGCCACAATCGACAATTGGATGCGTGCGGCCAGCGTGCGCTGCTGCTCGGCGTCCGCATCCACCATCAGGAAATACAGGTCTTCACGCTCCCGTTCGATCCGCTGGCGGCGCAGCCGCAGGGCGTTGCGCACCAGCTCCGCCCGGAAATCCACTTCGACCGAGTGTTTGAGGACCGTCGTCAAATCTGCCGACAGGCCGTGACGCAGGTACGGTTTCAACTGATCGAGATGATTGACCAGCACATCCGTCTCGAGAATCTGCCGCAGCACGTCGTCAATATTGGCCCGCAGATAATCGAGCGGTGCCACGTCATCCTGGTCGAGGGCTTCGGCAAAGACGCGCGCCAGCATCTGAAAATCACTGTGGCTGAAGTCATCGATGCCGAATTCCGCCAGCGGCCCCGCCAGCAGGTCGGCATTCCCTTCGGCCAGTTCGCGGAACTTACGATTGATCTGGTACAGCAGGTCTGGGTCTTGCAGCAGCCCACCCAGACAGTCGGCCTCCCAGCGGGCCGCATCCCGCGCAGACCGGGCCTGGCGTGCCGGTCGGTCGGGTTTCGATGTGGAAGGAAGATAACCGTTCTCGTCGTCGTCCGGCGGCACATCCAGTTCGCTGTAATCCAGCGGCGGAAAATCCGGCGGCGTGTCTTCGGCCACCCGGCGTGGAGGGCGGGTTTGCTCGATGCGTTGATGTTCGGCAGCTAAGGTCAGCAGGGCGTTTTCGGCAAAACGCAGCCGCATTGCCAGCTTTTGCAGATTGTCCTGGCGGTAAAGATCGTTCTCCGAAGCCAGCAGGATCGGCAGCAGACGGCGCGCGACCGCCTCACGCTCCTGAACGGTGGCATTGGCAGGCAGCCCGGCGGTTTCCAGGTTAATGACGAACTCCGCTACGGGCACAGCTGCATCCACCAGCCCGGGCCATTCCTGCGGTGCTTCGCGGATCAGGTCGTCCGGGTCCTTCGCGTCGGGGATATGCAGCACACGGATGTCAATCGACAGCTTGCCGCCATAATCCGCCCGCAGCGTACCGCGCGCCACTTCCAGGCTGCGCATGGTCGCGTTCTGCCCGGCGGCATCGGCATCCAGCGCCAGGATGATCTTCTTCGCCAGGCGCGGAGCCAGCATCTTGAGCTGCGGCTCGGTCATCGCCGTGCCCATCTGCGCCACCACGTTCAAATACCCGGCCTGATGCGCCTGAATCACGTCCATGTAACCTTCGACGATGACCGCCGTCTCAGAATCGCGGATGGCGCGTTTGGCCCGATCCAGGCCGAACAGCGTCCGGCTCTTGTCGAACAGCAGAGTCTGCGGAGAGTTCAGATATTTCGGGTTGTCGTCCGCTGCCAGCGCCCGCGCCCCAAAGCCGATGACCCGCCCGCGCTCGTCCCGGATCGGAATCATCAGGCGGTTGCGGAAATAATCGTATACCCGCCCGGCCTCGCTGCGCCGCACCAGCCCAACATCCACCAGGTCCTGTTCGCCATAACCCAGCCCCTTAAGATAATCCAGGGCCGTCTGCCAGCCATCCGGTGCGTAGCCGATGGCGTGCGTCCGCAGCGTCTCGTCGGTGAAGCCGCGCCGCTCGCGGGCATAGCGCAGCACTGCCTCATTCCGGGTCAACTGCTCGTAATAATAATCTGCCGCCGCCTGCGTCAACCCACGCAGCACGTCGAGCCGCTCCGCCTGATGTTTCTGTTCGGCGCTCTGCGGGTGAACCTGCACGCCCGCCAGCTTACCGAGTTCTCCCAGCGCTTCAGAAAACGCCCACCCGTGATACTTCTGGGCAAAGGTGAACAGATCACCGCCCTCGGCGCAGCTGCCGAAACAGCGCCAGGTCTGCGTATCCGGGTTGACCACAAACGAGGGGGTCTTCTCGTTATGGAACGGGCAGCACGCCTTATAGTTGCGCCCGGCTTTCTTGAGCGGGACGAACTGCTGTATGTAGTTGACAATATCCAGGCGGGATTTCACTTCGTCGGTGATCGACATGCGCGCCAGACCTCGCTACGCTATGGAAGGATTATACGTATGAGCGTTCAGACATGCAACTCATAATTCAAGGATCAGGGTGGCTACGGCAGAAATTGGAACGTTAGTTCTAATCCTAACACGAACTACACGCTCAGAGGGGAGATAATCGTTTGAATCTGGTTACAAACCTGGCGTCAATCCGCAAAAACGGGACATACGTGAGTATGCCCCGTCCAGCCTCAATCTCACTACGCTTCCGTGGAGCGCGCGAACAGGCGCATCATGGAGTTCCGTAGTGCCTGTCGGGTTTCCGGCTCACGCAGCATGTGATAGGCCGCAGGAAGAACCGAAATCACCACGATCAGCACGACAATCGGCAGCAGATAGCGGTCAATATCGGGGATGCTGCTGCCCAGGACATAACCGGCAGTGGTCACGCCGACTGCCCAGAAGAATCCACCGACCATGTTAAAGGTCACGAATCGGCGGTATTCCATCGAGCCGATTCCCGCAACAATCGGCGCAAAGGTCCGAACGACCGGCACAAAACGTGCCAGCACGATTGCCTTACCGCCGTGTTTTTCGTAAAACGCCTGCGCCCGCTGAATATGTT
>JAIOHO010000943.1 GCA_019912905.1 Anaerolineae bacterium | reverse complement strand
ATCACAAACTCTCGGAAGCCGACGCCTATTTCGCGTCCGGCGGCTCGTTCGAATATGAGAAGCTCTACAACATGATTCACACGCTCCAGCCGGATGCGGTGGTGATCAACAACCGGCACGAGGAACCCCTCCCCGGCGAGGATATTCAGGGATTCGAGCAGGACCTGCCCGGCCTCAACACCGCCGGTTTCAACGCGACGACGGTCTATGATCTTCCGCTGGAAGTGTGCATGACCATCAACGATCACTGGGGTTACAGTGCCACTGACCGCAGCACGAAAACGACCCGCCATCTCGTCCATCTGCTGGTGCGCAGTGCCAGTGTCGGCGGGAACTACCTGCTCAATGTGGGTCCCACCGCGCTCGGTGAGATTGTTCCGCTTCATGCCGAGCGGTTGCGCGGTGTGGGAGAGTGGCTGAAAGCTAACGGCGAGTCGGTTTATGGCACGCGTGCCGGGGCGATCCCCATGACTCCCGTTTCCGTCAGCACCAGCAAGGGGGACAAGCACTATATCCATGTCCTCGATTACACCAGCGACTCGGTGAAACTCGTCGATGTGCCGGAGACCGTCAAATCAGCAACTCTGCTGCGCGATGGGTCCACCGTCGAGATGCAGCAGGACGGGGACAAGACGCTGTTGTACCTGCCGGAAGCGGTGCGGGATGCCATTGATACGGTCGTCGTGCTGGCCTAGCGTGACGAAAAGGATAAGGGCATTACCATGACGAAATCCGTCTCCGAGAAGGGCCTCCGCTGGTATCAGGATGTCCGCTTTGGCATGTTCATTCACTGGGGACCTTCGGCGATCCCGGCGCGTCATGACTGGATCATGGCCGCTGAACAGATTTCTCCCGCAGATTATGAAAAAATCTCGGCGCAGTTCAACCCGACCAAGTTCAATGCGGACGAGTGGGTGAGCATCGCTGCCGACGCGGGGCAGAAGTACCTCGTGTTTACCACCCGTCATCACGATGGCTTCAGTATGTACGACACGGCCCTCAGCGACTACAAAGTCACAACGTTTTCGCCGTTCCGCCGGGACCCCGTGCGCGAGCTGGCGGATGCGGTGGCGAAACGCAGCGACATCAAACTGGGTTTCTACAATTCGCTGCTCGACTGGCATCACCCGGCCTACCGCTTCCGCAAGGAAAGTGGGCTGGCGTGGTCAGATTACCTCGAATTCCTGCACGGGCAGGTGCGTGAACTGTGCACCGACTTCGGCGAAATCGCCTGTATGTGGTTTGATGGCGACTGGCCGCGGCACAAATTCACCGACAGCGAAGCCTATTTTCTGGCCGGGGGTTCGTTCGAGTACGAGAAACTTTACGATATGATCCACACCCTCCAGCCGGAGGCGGTGATCATCAACAATCGTCACGAAACGCCGCAGCCCGGCGAAGATGTACAGGGCTTCGAGCAGGATTTGCCCGGCGCAAACACGACCGGTTTCAACTCGCCCACCGTGGCAGACTTCCCGCTGGAAGTCTGTATGACCATCAACGATCACTGGTTCCACATTGCTGGGAGCACGAACTATAAGTCCACGAAGAGCCTGGTGGGTTATCTGGCTCGCAGTGCCAGTGCCGGAGCGAATTATCTGCTCAACGTGGGGCCAAATGCCGAGGGCGAAATCATGCCGCTTCATGCCGCGCGCCTGCGGGCGATGGGCCAATGGCTGCAAACCAACGGCGACTCGATCTATGGGACGCGGGCCGGGGTCATTGCGCCCAGCGCCGGGGCCGTCAGTACCCGCAAGGGCGACACGCACTACGTCCACCTGCTGGAAAACGTCAGCGACTGGACGCGCCTGAAGGGTGTGCCGGATACGGTCACAAGCGCGCGCCTGCTGCGCGATGGGTCCGCTGTGGAGATGACGCAGGATGGCGATCAGGTCATCCTGAATGTGCCGGACGAACGGCGCGACGGCTTCGATACGGTCGTCGTACTGACGTAAGCCGACTGAATGGTGTTGAACGGGCATGATCGTGGGCGCGATCAACCACCAAGAAGATTCCAGGCTGCGCTCTGGCGAAGCTGGCATCAGGGGTTATCCGCTCATTATCATGCCTGAATCTCTGATCCAGATAATGAAACTCGTTCAAAACCACAGGGACTCTGGTATACTCCGCAGCGTTTTGGATCGCGGGTGAGATGCAGTCCAACCTGCTCTCATCACCTCTCTGGAGAATTCAACATGTCCGATGTGGAGCTGGTGCAGGTGGTGCGCGGCGGCGTGGTCGATTGTGTGCATCGAGGCCGCGCAGTGGTGGTGGATGTTCGTGGAAAGGTCATCGCCGCTGCCGGGGACACCGATGCCGTCGTGTATCTGCGCTCGTGCGCCAAGCCGTTCCAGGCATTGGCGACGCTGCGCACCGGAGCTGCCGAGAAATTTGGGTTTATGACCGAAGAACTGGCGGTGATTGCCGGATCGCACAACGGCACCCCCACTCATACTCAGATCGTCCACCAGATTCTGGATAAAATCGATGCGCAGCCTGCCGAACTCCAGTGCGGGGCCAGCGCTCCCCTCAGCCGTTCCGCCTACGAACAACTGCTGTTGAGCGGACAACCGCCTACGGTTCTTCAGCACAACTGCTCCGGTAAACACAGCGGCATGTTGGCGGCCTGCCGCACGATGGGCTGGGACTCGGCCACCTACCTGAACGCCGATCACCCGGTTCAGCAGTTGATCCTCCAGATCGTAGCCGAATATGCCGATTTACAGCCGTCGGACGTGGTGCTGGCGCTGGATGGCTGCGGCGTGCCGACCTTTGGCCTGCCGATGAGTCGGATCGCGCTGCTGTTTGCCCGGTTGGGCGCTGCGGCGCTGGACCCCAGCAGTGACCTGGGGGTAATCGCCCGGGCAATGCAGATGTACCCGCTGTTGTTTAGCGGCGAAGGACGGGTCGATGCCTCGCTGGTGCGGGCGACCGGCAGTCGTCTCGTCGCCAAAGATGGGGCGGAGGGGTTGTTGGGTGTTGGCGTGCCCGATCACGGTGCAGGGATCGCGTTGAAGGCCTCCGACGGCAACCAGCGGGCGCACATCCCGGCGGTGTCGGCGCTGATGCAGGGGCTTGGTTATCTGTCGGTGGATGAAGCGGCAGCACTCGACGCCCTGATTCCGTCTGCCATCCTGAATAACCAGGGCAAACGGGCCGGAGAGATGCGTGCGGTGATCGAATTCTCGCGACCATGAGTAACTCGTGAAAAACTGAACAAGTCTTGCGCTCCTCTGGTACACTTACCCGCTGATCGAAAGTGTACGATTCTCAATCCATGCGCCTCCTTCACCGCCTGATCCTGCCTGTTTTTGTGGTGCTGCTTGCCTTTGGCATCCAGCCTGTGCTGGCCCATGGCTATATCGTCCGCGCCATCCCCGAAGACCGCACCACACTCGAACATCCCCCGGCCCGCCTGCAATACTGGTTCAGTGAATCGCTGGAACCCCGTTTCAGCAGCATCATTCTGCGCGACCAGACCGGCGCAGCCCTGGCTGAAGGCAGCGTCGATGCGGAAAATCCCGCGCTCATCAGCCTGCAAGTGCCGCCGGACCTGCCTGATGGCGCGTATATCGTCGATCTGCGCCCGGCTTTCGCCAGTGATGGGCATGTGGTGGCCGAGACACGCGTATTTTTCGTCGGCCAGGAAGTCGGCGGCGTGGCTGGATCGCGCTCCGGTTATGAGGTCATTCCGCTGGAAGTGTTATGGCGCACGCTGCTGCTGGCTTCGATTCTGCTGGCATTCGGCACGGCGGTGCTGTACGCCTATGTCCTGCTGCCCGCCTGGGGCAATCCGCTCTACCGGGCAGGGCTGCTGCCGCCGCGTGTGATGAACCGTCTGAACCTCATTTTTGGCGTTGCCCTGGCGGTGGCCGTGGTCGGCAATATCATCGCTATCTTGCAGCAGTCGATGTCGTTTTTCAGCACCGGCCTGAGCGAAGTGCTGACGCAGGGATTGTGGCAGGTGGTGCGCATCGGCTCGCGTTTTGGCGATGTGTGGACCGCGCGTATGATTTTGCTGGCGCTGGCGGGGGCGCTGTTCGCCCTCAGCATCCAGTGGCGCGAGGAACGGCCCGCGACGGTGCGCGCCTTCTGGAGCGCTAACGTCTGGGTCGGGGCGCTGCTGGTCGGGGCCTTCAGTGTGACCAGTCATGCCGCCGGGTCGCTGATGCTGCCCTGGCTGGCGGTGTTCGTCGATTGGACGCACACGCTGGCGGTCGGTATCTGGGTGGGTGGGCTGGCGGCGCTGGTGCTGGTGCTGCCGATGGCCCTGCGGCCTTATCGCGGGGAGGCGCGGCGGCAGGCGCTGCTGATCGTCTTACAGCGGTTCTCACGCCTGATAACCTATGCGGTGGCGCTGGCGGTCGCGACCGGCATCTACAGCGCGCTCAACTGGGTGTATCAGCCTTCAGATCTGACCCAGACGAGTTGGGGCGGCGCGTTACTGGTGAAGGTCGTGCTGGTGGCGGGGGTACTGCTGCTGGGGCTGGTGCATCATGTGGCCGCGAACCCGGATCAGTTCGAGCGCTGGAGCGCGCGTATGGGGCAGGCGATGCACTGGCTGCTGACGCTGCGCCTGGAAACCGCACTGGTGCTGGCGGTGCTGATCTCGGTGGCCTATCTGAGTGCCTCCGCCGTGCCAGAGCCGGTTTTCCTGACCGAAAATGTGTCGGCTCCGACCGCATCCGCCGTCGTGGAGGACCTGTCGGTGCGGGTGACACTCTCGCCCGGTGGCCCCGGGGTGAACACGTTCGATGTCGTGGTCGAGCAGGCGGGTCAGGCGGTGGATGTGCCTGTGCGGATGCAGGTCGTCAACCCGGCCCGCGATTGGCGCAGCCCCTGGCAGGATGTGCCTCAGGCGGGCACGGGCCTGTACGTCACCAGCAGCGCCAACATCGACCGCGAAGGGCGTTGGCTGACTCTGCTGGATATTGGCGAGCCGGGGGAGTCTGTCCAGCGGGCCGCATTTGCCTGGGAGATTACGCAGGCGGCGGCCATCCCAACCTCGGTCGACCCTGGACCGCTGAACTGGCTGGCGCTGGTGGGTGTGCTGGCTGCGCTGGGCTGGGCGGTCTACCCGTCGGCCTACCGGCTTTATAAGTGGTTGGACTGGAGTCCGGTCAGTGTCGCGATTGGTGCCAGCGCCATCGTCGCGACGGCGTTCCTGATCGGATTCGCCATTGTCATGGTCGGGCAGGGCGAAGCCGTCTATGACGCCACGATCAACCCGCCGCCTGCCATCGTCAATTCGGTGCTGCCCGACAGCGCATCACTCTCGGTAGGACGCGATCTGTTCGCGGCAGACTGCGCCGGTTGGGACCTGCAATCGAGTTTGGTTCGCTCGCTGATCGACCGGCTGCCGCGCACCCGCGACGAGGAATTGTTTGCGATGACGCGCGACGGCTGGCGCGATCTGCCACCGTGCAGCGGCGACCTGAGCGAAGCGCAGCGCTGGAATCTCGTCAATTTCATCCGAACCCTGACATAAGAGGTTGTATGGTCACGATCATTTACCACCCCACCGATTCCGAGCTGGCCGGGCGCATTCAGTCGGACCTGACGCAGCTTGCCGGAGACGACCAGGCGGTGATCGTCCTCATTTCCCCGCAGGTGACGGCGGATGCCGAAGTGCAGGCCGCCATCGTTAGCGCCATCGAGCAGCACCAGCGCGTGGTGCCGGTGCTGGTCAAAGCGGCCCCACTGCCGCGCCTGATCGAACACCTGGGGGTGGTCGATTTCACGAAGAGCTACGATTTCGAGCAACTGGCGGCGGTCTTAGCGAACACGCCTGCGCCGCTTCAGATGAAAGTACGCACCCCGCAAACCATCGCGGCCAACCGGCGAACCGCGCTGATCGTGGCGGTCTTTGCCGTGTTGATGTTCCTGGCGGCGCTGTACGCGGTCGGGGTGCTGGGACTTCAGGCCCCTGCTGCCGAGTTCGCCGGGGTCGAAACCGAAGTCGTCATGACGCGTAACGCCTACATCGACGCCGCGCTGCCGCACAGCACGGAAGACGCGGCCAATTTCCAGCCGACCCTGGATGCTGCGGCCACGGCGCTGCGCCCATTCCTGGTGGCGACGGCCACCGCCATCGCCGGGCAGTAATGGCGAGGAGTATGCCTGCTGAGGTGCTGGTGATCGGCGCAGGCCCCGCCGGGATCGCCTGTGCCTACTTCCTGCAAAAAGCCGGAATCCGCTACCGGGTGGTCGATCAGGCGCAGGTCATTGCGTCCACGTGGGCCGACCAGTATCCATCGCTGCGGCTGAACACGTCGCGCTTTTTCTCGCACATGCCGGGGCAGCGCTTTCCGCTGCGTTGCGGTATCTTCCCCAGCGCCCGCCAGTATCATGCCTACCTTGAGGATTTTGTCGTCCGACAGCATCTGAACATCCACCTGGGCGTGCAGATCGACCGGGTGACACCCGATGGGGAGGGTTGGCGAGTCGATAGCCGTGAGGGTGCGGCCTGCTATCCGGCGGTGGTGCTGGCGACCGGGCGTTTCCCCAAGCCGTATCGGGCCAAGCTCAATGGACTGAGCCGCTTCACCGGCACCGTCATTCACTCCCAGGAATTTAAAGATCCGGCGGCGTTCACCGGACAGCGCGTGATGATCGTCGGCAATGGCCCCAGCGGAGTGGATCTGGCCGTCGCGCTGCCGCAAACGGCGCAGTTACCTGTTTACCTGGCACAGCGGACCGGCATCATCCTGCGGCCTCGCTATCCTTATGGTCTGCCCAAACATGCCTGGACCCTGCTGGCCGAGTGGCTGCCGGGCCACCTGACACGCTGGCTGGAGCGCCGTGCGTTAGCCGCACAGTTTCGCCATGTTGAACGCAGCGGTCTCCAAGTCCCTGCGTCGGGGCAGGAGAGCGGGGCAGCGGCGACGCGCGGCCCGGAGTTGATGGAGGCTGCCCAGGCGGGCCAGGTCCGTTCAGCTCGACTTTATCCATTTGGTGGACG
Source organism: Anaerolineae bacterium (assembly GCA_019912905.1). Classification (GTDB taxonomy): domain Bacteria; phylum Chloroflexota; class Anaerolineae; order Aggregatilineales; family Phototrophicaceae. The sequence continues at coordinate 116 of JAIOHO010000943.1, read as the reverse complement.
AAAAAGGGCGGGCAATGTAAGCTGATTTCTTGTTCAAGGAGAATCATATGCTTACGTTGCCCACAGAGATTATGATCGTATTGCAGCATTTTTCGCCAGTGGTTAGCGAACGGATA
>JAIOHO010000942.1 GCA_019912905.1 Anaerolineae bacterium | reverse complement strand
ATTATCACCTGCCTGACGCGCCAGCAAGCCGCAGGATTCAGCGGACGCATTGGCACTGGCTGTATAGCGCAGACTGCCCGCCATAACCAGATCGCTGACTGACACCGATGCTGCCAGCGGTTGGGTCAGACTGGTGCCGCTGGCAAACACATAGGGTTCGGCAAACACAAGGGTGCCGCCCGGCGCAATGAAGCCGCTGGCCTCCAGTTCATCGACCGCCTGACTCCAGGGCGCAGCGTAATCGACCAGCGCAGACGGAGCCAGAATGGGCGGCAGGTCGAATGAGGCCGCCATAGCAGCGATCAGATCTTCATTCACATCAATCCAGGGGGTAGGCGCAAAGGCGTCGATCAAGCCGATGGATTGGTCCCGGAACACCCGTGCGATCAGCCAACCCTGATTGCCGGTCGCTGGATTCTGATAGCGAACTGCCGACGCATCAGGCCCACCCAGATCCAGCGCTGCCGGTTCCTCCGCTGAGACATCACTGAGCGCAACGATCAGGCTGAGGAGAGTCTCCGGGTTGTAGGCATCCAGGCCGTAGGCGGCCACCACCTGCGGACTGTACAGGGTGAGTTGGACCCCATCGTGCTGCACGTAAACAAACCCACGTTCAGAGTCCGGTTGGACTTGCCAGCCTGCCGGAAAATCCAGCGCGAACTCACCCGGCTGGACCCAGGTGTCGGTCAGTTCGACCTGGGCGACAGCCGGAGATGTCCAGACCGCCATCAGGAATAAAATGAACAGGGCACGAATGCTCAACGGATTTCAACCGGCTTCTGATAGCGGATATACTCGGTCAAGGCACGGAACCCCACACTTTCATACAGGCGGCGGGCATGTTCGACATCGGTAAAAATGCGCACGTGTTCCAGGCCGCGCGCCTTGAGCGCATGCAGCGCATGGATGAGCAGCGACCGCCCCAGACCATGATTGCGCCAGGTCTGACGCACGCTCAACTCGCTGATTTCACCCACGCCGCGCTCGGTAATCTCGCACAGCGCGACCCCGGCGATGGCGTCGTCCCGCCAGGCAATCTGCCACAGCGCCGGATCGAAACCCGGGTTGCTGACCACGTTGCCGAGGAAAATGATGTAATCCTCGTCAGTAGCGCGCCGGTGTCCCCATTCTTCCTCGAAAGCTTCTTCATTGGCCTCCCAGATCAGGCGGAACTGGTCGGCGCTGGCCGGTTTGAAGGTGAATCCGTCGGGCACCGCCTTCTCTGGCAGCGGAGCCGCATGGTCATAACCCAGTTCCACGAAGCTGTGGACCGGCACATAACCCTGTTCGAGCAGCAGCTGGTTATAGGAGGCCTCATGACTGGTCGCGTTGGCCCGGTAGACCGCTTTCCCCTGGCTGCCATGTTGCTTCACCAGGGCGCGGATGCGCCGTTCAGCCCAGTGCATCGTCGCCATCCCGATGCCGCGATTGCGCATGTCGGGGACGACCCGCCCCCGATGATAATAAACCCAGGTGCCGTCGGCCTGCTCCCACCAGCGCACCCACTGGAAGCCAATCACCCGATCCTCAAGCGAGACCAGCAGCATATCAGTTGCCAGGTCGATGTTATCCGCCTCCGAAAACGACTGCTCCAGTTCCGCCAGCGTCGGCAGGCCCGCTTCGGATGACAGCGGATCGACCTGATCGAACTCCTGGCAGGCTTCGATGACCGCCACCAGCGCCGCGAAATCGGAGCGGTCGCGGAAGTGGCGAAACACCAGCCCCGGAATGGCGGGCGCATCATCGAGGCGCACGATGGCGTCGTCAGGCATTGTGTTCGCCTTTCTCCTGAGCGGCACGGATGTGCGCGTCGATCAGGTCCTTAAAGCGGATTTCACTGTTATCCTGCGGTTCATAACCGATGATCTTGCGGGCATTGGCGATGCTCCAGAAGGCGTGCGAGTTATTGCTGATGCCGTAAAATATCTGGAACGGTACGCCAAATTCATCGCGAATATCCTCGGTCTCGATGCTCTTGATGAACAACTGAGCCATATCCCGCTGGCTGAGATACACGGCCAGCGCCCGCCGCACCCGCCGCAGATCACCCAGCGGGGCATTGGCGACATCCGTCTCGCGCGGGCCGCCGATGCGGATCTGCACGTTCTCCAGCGGGCGGTCGTGCAGGGTTCCCGCTGCAAACACAAACCCCAGGTGCTCGTACACGGCTTTTGTCCAGCCGTAGAAATTATCCGACAGAGGCCGGTCATTGGGATTCACGAAGTCCCATTTCCCATCGAGAATCAAAGGTTCAAAATAATCCGCCGCGTGATTGGAACTGACCATCACGACCCGGCGCACCTGCTCTTCCCAGGCGGCCTGATAAACATTGTAGGCCATCTGGACGTTGTGCATTTCATTTTTGAAGTACGAATCGACATCCGTCTGGTCCGGCGTGCGCACGAACCCAAAATGCAGCACCGCATCGGCCCCACGAAAATGCGCCCGATAAGCCGAGCGATCTTCGTTCAGCAGGTCGATCGTCTGCACATCTGGGATGACCCGCCCCTCGTCATCCGTCGTGCGCACATCCAGCGCCACCAGATCATAACGCGCGCGCAGGTCGGCCAGGATCAGCCCGGCCATGCGACCCGCCGCCCCGGTGACGACTACTTTGCGTATCCTCATCGACTGCCTCCCCGACGCACTCGCCGCGCATGTCCAAAAAATCCGCCTGGACTTCAGGATCATCCACTCAGCACTCAGTACTTCCTGACTATCCCTAGAGTATACCGCAGTCAGCGCGCATACACGGCCAGGACCGCGGGAACCGGATCGAACGAGGGCAGACTCAGGGGGGAAGTGCTGCCGGGAGGACGGACCAGCATCAGAGTCGAACCGCCGCCGTCGAGGTTGAGCGCGTGGGCGATGTCCATATCCGTCTCCGGCAGATAAGCGCTGAGGGCCTCCAGCGTCAGCCCGGCCAGCGGCGTGACCAGCAGCAGGATGCGCCCCTGGCGGTCCTGGGCGACCACCGTCCGCCGTGAGATGCGTTCCTGTGCGCCTGCCGGCTGATAGATCGGCTGGCCGTCGAGCGTCAGCATCGGGAAAGCCTGCACCGCCTGTTCCAGAAGTTCGCCCAGATACGGCTCGGCGATGTTGGAGCGCACGCGCGGCTGGCTGTTCTGCACCTGGAACGTGCCGCCGCGTCCCTGATAGCTGGCTCCGTAAGCCACGCCATCGGCCACCAGCAGGCCCAGGACGGTATGATCCGGGCTGAAAAAATTGGCATTGACGAAGGCCACCGCCTCCGGCAGTTCTGCCTGCCAGCCAGCGACCACCAGCGGCGCGCCGGGTCGGTAATGAGCGCGGAAGGTGTAGCGCGCCGGGTCGATGCGCAGCGCCCACAACTGGCCGAAGAGGTTGCCCCCAGGCTGATAAAAGCGCTGTTCCAGGCCGGGGGCCAGCAGCTCCCAGCCGGAAGCATCCGGCGTGGGCACAGGCGTCGGAGTCGGGGTTGGTGGAGGCGGAGTCCAGGCGGCCAGCGTACAGCCCGCCAGCAGCCCCACCATCAGCAGCAGGCAGGCGTTGCGCATCGGTTTGGCTCTTGTCTGAGGTTGGGTCCCATGCTATACTTTCGACACTTGGACGGGCGCGTAGCTCAGCTGGTTAGAGCGCACGGTTCACATCCGTGAGGTCAGGGGTTCAAGTCCCTTCGCGCCCATCAGAATACCCCTCCCCCAATCACCCTATTCCATTCAACCTTATATACCACACCCTACCCGCGACTTCTATTGCGAGCTTGTCACGGCACGCTTTGGAAGCCGCCTGTTTTGGATTCCCCCAATTCTTAGCTGCCCCTCCTACGTTTTCCTATGTTACAGTGAGAGTGTATCGCCATCCCAGGGGGGAATCATGCACGAGCGCTGGTCTGAAATTCAAGCCATCTGGCAAAACAATCAGGTTCTGTATGTCATTGCGGGTTTCTCGCTGGCATCCTGTTCTTTCCCACCATCGGAGCACTGAATACCGATGCAGGCCAGTTACTCGCGGGGTTTGTGCCAGAGGCTGTGGGGATTGCATTCACAGTGTTGCTGATTGATCGATTGTATCAAAAAAGGGACCGAGAGCGGCAAGAAAAGGAATTGATAGAACTCCTGTTGAGACAATCTGGCAGCGATGTAAATGACGTTGCATGTGATGCAATATACCAGCTAAACCAACGTGGTTTGCTAACAGGCGACACTAGCTTATTGCAGGGTGCACATTTGGTTCACGCCAATTTGCAACATGCTAGACTTACTAACGTTAACCTGCGAAACGCCGTTCTTACCTTAGCCGATCTAAGTTACGCCCATCTTTCGGGTGTTGAACTTGCTGGCGCGCTCATGTCCGGCACAATGCTTGAGCATGTTGAACTTGCAGACGTAGATTTTTCCCACACCCGCCTGTATCACATAAGTCTTAGAGGATCAAAACTTAGCTACCTTAATCTTTCCGGTAAAGAGTTCCAAGGTAGCATATTCCAAGATGCTCGCCTAAATCGTATAAATTTTTCGCACTCACAATTTGATGGGTGGCAAGCGTCAGATTTCCGTCATGCGAACCTTTGGGAAGTGGATTTTTCAAATGCTGATTTGACAAGAACGTTGTTCCGAAAGGCAGAGTTATTGGAAGTTAACTATGAAAATGCAAACCTGTGCGAAGCCGATTTTAGAGATGCCGCACTGTCGGTTATAAACCTAAAGAGTGCAAATCTGGTAAACGCAAGCCTAGAAGGGGTTACCCGGTTCAAGCATATTTATTGTAGTGAGGAAACAATCTTGCCGGATCATACAAACTGGTCACCCTCTACCGACATGACCCGATTTACAGACCCCAATCACCTTGACTTTTGGGAACCGGAGTGGGTGAAAAAGGAAAGGTCAAACAAATGACAGCCGAGACATCGAATCTAATTCTTGCCGTCGTAGCGGTATTGGGTGTCGTTCTGGCAATCTTTGGTGCGATTGGAAACGTGATAGCTTTTCTCTTCGCTAGGCTTGAACTGAAGGCACAGCGTAGGGAAACAAGAGAACTTCAAAAGCTGACTAACGACCTTCAGCGGGAATTGCAGCGATTATATGTAGAACGTGACCAGAATATCCATCGGTTACATCGGGCTAGAGAAGCACTTCTAAGCTTTCATGCGAGTATGGCATCAATGATTGTTTTGGCACACTTTGAGACCAGCCAGTTTTATAAAGTAGATACAGAATCTCTTGCCAATTTGCTTGGAAACATGACAGCAAGGTTTAGTGAATTTGCTGGATTGGTGGTAGCAATTAACGACAAAGATTTGTTGCAGTTGCTGAGAGAGATGTATGACTTAGAGGATACCCTCAGAAAACTTGTTGATTTGAGATCTGATGAAGTAATAGATCAACGTGATGAATACGAATATACCATTGGAAAAGCTCACGCCCGCATATCCGAACTCATAGCCGATGCGACGAAAGAGAAGAAGTAAGAAATCTTGTGTCAGAATGAGAACAAGAATACCGGGCACTGGTCCGGGTTTATGCTTGTGCTGACCTGGACAAGGGCGCTGGCTTAGGCCGGAACGATTCGACGGTTCGAGTGGTTCCAATCAGGGATTCAAGTCCCCTCGTGTCCGCTCTACTCCCCAGGCGAGTCGCTGCGGCGCGGAGTCCAGAGCATGAAGTCATCCACCCGCAGCGTGCCGGTGCCCACCAGCGCAAACGAGGCGGTGCCGGGTGGCAACTGCGCCAGGTCGCGGATGGCGATGTATTCCACTTGATCGACCACCAGCCGCACAATATCCTCGATGGCCGACAACTGCACCGTATGCCAGATCGCCGCCGAATCTGCCGGCAGCTCCGCCGACTGAATCAGCACGTCCTTACGATACAGCCGAACGGTGTGATCCGTCGGGTCCAGCACCGCCGTATAATTCCCGGCCTCGCTCTCCCTCAGGCTCAGGCGCGCACTGCCCTCATCGAGCTTGAAACGCGCCTGGACCGCCGCATCGCGCAGCGTACTGTAGCGGAAGGTCACCGGGGCATTGCTGCCGGTCACTTCCAGCGCCTGCCCGCCGCCTTCGGACGTGAAGGACCAGAACGGGCCAACCTCCCAGGCATACAGCACCCCGGCATCGAAGGTGTCCACATACAGCAGGTTGAGCGGCAGCGGCGCAGCCAGATAGGAGACGGTCGTCACCTCGACCCCCGATTCGACGGGTTCGAC
>JAIOHO010000941.1 GCA_019912905.1 Anaerolineae bacterium | reverse complement strand
CTTCTGTCAGTTTCTGTACCGATGTACGCACTGTGACACCGTACTGCGCCCCAAGGTGGGCGACTGCTGTGTCTACTGCTCATATGGCAGCGTCCCTTGCCCCTCAAAGCAGCCAGGATCCGGCCCACTTGACACCCTATGCTAAAATAAAATATCACATTACAGCTTCCGGGGACGCCGCGTGAATATCCTGCATCTGACTCCCTATTACGCCCCGGCTTATGCCTTCGGGGGTGTGGTTCGCTCTGTCGAAGGCATGGCCCGCGCACTGGCTCGGCGCGGTCATCAGGTCACCGTATTGACGACAGATGCGCTGGATTCGGCCTCGCGCTATTCAGGCGTGCCGGAGGAGCTGCGCGACCGCGTGCGCGTGCTGCACGCCACCAACATCTCGCACCGCCTGAGGGGACGCCTCAACCTGTCTACCCCTGGACGGATGCAGGCGCTGGCGCGGGAGCTGCTGCCAGACATCGACGTGGTTCACTGCCACGAATTTCGCACGATGGAAAATCTGCTGGTCACTCCGATCGCCGAAGAATTGAACAAGCCGCTGATCCTGTCGCCGCACGGCACGCTCACGCGCACCACCGGGCGCAGCCATTTGAAAATCGCCTGGGACAAAATGCTCAGTCCGATCGTGGCTCAACGCTTCCGGCATGTGCTCTGCCTGACCCCGCGCGAACTGGACGACGTACAAACCCTGTGGACGACCTTCGACAGCCGCAAGACACCTCCGGGATTCAGCGTGATCCCCAATGGCATTGACCCCGACGAATATGATCACCTGAACGGGCGGGCACATTTCCGGACGCGCTACCATCTGGGCGAGGGACCGGTGTGCCTGTACATGGGCCGCCTGCACGAACGCAAGGGGGTGCAGGTGCTGATCGAAGCCTTCAAAGCAGCGCGAGTACCCGCCGCGCGACTGGTCATTGCCGGGCCGGATGAAGGCATGCTGGCACGCATCACCCCCCTGCTGGACGATACCATCATCCTGACCGGCTATCTGGAAGGCCCGGAACGGCTGGCCGCTTTTGCTGCTGCCGATGTCTTCGCACTTCCGGCGATTGGCGAGGGTCTGCCGATGGTCGCCCTGGAAGCGATGGGCACGGGCCTGCCGGTCATTCTGTCGCCCGGCTGCTCGATGCCCGAAGCCGCCGAGTATGGCGCGGGGTTGATCGTGGAACCGGCGTGCGAACCCCTGAGTGCAGCCCTGCGGGAACTGCTTACGAACCCCACCCAGCGCGAGAGTATGGGCCGTAAAGGTCAGCAGCTCATTAGAAATCAGTTCACCTGGGACGCCGTCGCGGTACAATTAGAGCAGGTCTATAGATCATTAACCGCCGTTGTGGAGTAATCGAACCATGGTCGATAGTCTGCTCAACAAGCGCCAGGTGCGTGCGCCGGAGTTTGGCCGCGGCCAGTGGCTGAACGTGGATCATCCCCTGACGATGGCTGGTCTGCGCGGCCAGGCCGTGCTGGTGGACATGTGGGAATACACCTGCATCAATTGCCTGCGCACGCTGCCCTATCTTCGCGAATGGCACCGCCGCTATGCCGATCACGGTTTGACGCTGATCGGCGTGCATGCGCCTGAATTCCGCTTTGGCCGTGAACGCCAGCAGATCGAGGCCGCCATCCAGCAGCTCGACATCCCCTACCCGGTGCTGATGGACGATCAGTTCGCCACCTGGGATGCCTTCGCCAACCGCTTCTGGCCCAGCAAATATCTGATCGACGCGCGCGGTTATATCCGCTATCAGAGTCATGGAGAAGGCGGTTACGAAGAATTCGAGCGCGCCATTCAGACGGTTTTGCGCGAAGAAAACCCCGACCTGGATCTGCCGCCGGTGATGCAGCCGCTGCGTGCGGAAGATCAACCTGGAGCGGTCTGCTACCGCCCGACGCCGGAACTTCATGCTGGGCTGCGCGATGGCGCGCTCGGCAATCCGCAGGGGTACGCCAGCGGCGCGCCGGTTTTTTACACCATGCCGGATGACCGTCCGCGCGGTGCCTTCTACCTGGAAGGCGCATGGCAGGCCGGTCACGAATATCTGGCATTTGAGGGTACGACAGAGGGGATCATTCGCCTGCCCTACGAGGCGGTCGAGGTGAACGCGGTGATGACGCCGCATGTCGAAGCCGTCGAGCGCATGTTACACCCACAGCCCATCGACATCGAAATCTGGCAGGACGATCTGCCCCTGCCGGAGTCTCAACATGGGGATGACCTGATGCCGGAAGGCCGGGTATGGGTGGACCGGCCTCGTATGTGGAACCTGGTGCGCAACCCAGGCTTCGAAGCGCACGAATTGATTATACGGGTGCGGACACGCGGTTTCGCCGTCTACAGCTTTACCTTTACCGGCTGCGTCAAGCCGCGCTGAACCGGTGACCCGTTATTCGCTGGTATCGGCCTTTTCAGCCGCGGATGTTTTCTCGGCAGTCTCAACCTTTGCGACAGCCTGGTCCAGCTTTTCCGCCGCCTGCACATTGGCAGACTGCTGGGCCATCTGCTGGACCAGCGGGTGAGTCGCGGGATGTTTGTGCGGCGGTTCGGTGACGACCATCCGCATGACCAGCACCATGACTGCGATGTCAATGAGAATGATTACGATCAGTACAGCCAAGATTCTCCTCCTTACGACTGCGATTGACCATCTTATAAACGACCCGACGTCCAGAGTCAAGCCAACCTGACGCCGCACTGCTGCTGCGCCACCTGACGATCGGCGGGTCGATCCCCTTTGTCTTTATTCTGGCATTTTCCCCGCGGAAAGTCCAACTCATTCCAGGCAGATTTATGGCACCCGATGCGGCGCTGCCGGGGTCCGCTCCCCAGGCGTTACTTTACCAGATCGGGTTGGTAAGCGAAATGCAGATGTTGCAGCAGTGCAGGCGGATCGGGCATCGGCTGGAGCCAGTACACCGGACGGATGAAACGCACCGCCTCGCGCCGGAGGCCGACCGCATATTCCCATTCACGGCGGCAGTGCATGGATTGTGAATAGGGCGCGGACCAGAAAATCTGGAAAATGGTCGCGTCGTCGATCATCTTTTCCAGGCCCACGCTCCAGTCTTCGCCGCTGCGCAGGGTAATCACATCGCGCAGGTAGGTCATACCGAAGGTTTTGGCCGCTGCCTCGACCTTCAAGACCACTGCCGTATCCTTGTGGCTGTAACTGGCAAACACCGTGTCATAAATCGGTCGTGCGGGCGTTGCCTGCGGCGCACTCGGAGCCACATCGTGGGCGACGAACACCGACAGGGGAATATCGGCGGCGATGATGCCATCAGCCATAAACGTCAGCAGGCCGTTGGCTGCCGCGTTCAGCGGCGCATCCCTGGCCCGCATCTTAAATTCGAAGCGGTGCCAGTCCTCGAAAAAACCGAGGGTCATGCTCGGCGGGTTGAACTGAAACCCCGGCAGCGTCGGCGTGGCGGTGATCAGCGCCCCTTCTGTAATCACGCGGCGCGCATTTTCGAGGATGCGGCGGAAACGGGCCAACGGGCCGAGCAGATTTTCGGCATCGGCTGCCACCTGCTCTG
>JAIOHO010000940.1 GCA_019912905.1 Anaerolineae bacterium | reverse complement strand
CGCGCCATCGACTACTGCCAGCAGTCGATTCTGCCGCGCGATATTACAGTGATCGGCGACACCGAGGCCGATATTGCCTGCGCCCGGGCCGTGGGAGCCAGGGCCATCGCGGTGGCGACCGGTTTCGCCGATCGAGACATGCTGATGGCTGCCCAACCCGATCATCTGCTGGATGATCTGACTGGCCTGCCTGGGCTGCTTATGTGATCGGCTCCGCCGCCTCTGATTTTCGCAGGAGGCTGTAACCGTTGACCGTGCCGCTGAACCCGTCGGCGCGATAGGTGTCGATCTCCGTCAGGCCAGTCGCGTTCACCAGCGCGGCCTGCTCCTGATCATCGACATAGTGACAGTAGCGCAGGGCAGTCTCACCACGCCGCCAGTCCAGTAAATAATCATGCTGCTCAACCCTGAGGTCGTCCGGCCAGGGGACGATCCGCTGGCGGAATCGTTCGAACTCATAAAAGCGCCAGCAGGCAAAGGCCAGCATACCCCCGGTACGAACCCGTTCCGCCAGGGTTCGCAGCAAACGCTGGCGCTGCTCGAAGCCGGGCACGTGATGCAGCACACCGAACAGGGCCACCAGATCGAATGCGCCAGAATCGGGTGGATGTTCGATAATGTCGCGGTGTTCGAACGTGGCCGGGAGATGAATCAGCGCGGATTGTGCCCGCTCCAGCAGTGCCTCGTTGTTATCGACACCGTGATAATGGGCAAGGGGGACGTGCTGCGCCAGAAAGATGCCAAGCCGCCCATTGCCGCAGCCGACATCCAGGACCGAGGTCGGATTCGGCAGATGCGGCAGCAGGCGCTGCCAGCCGGGCCAGGGCTGCCCGCGAGTCTGGTCGAAGGCATCGGCGGTGGTGCGGTAAAACGTGCGGTTGATGGCGTTCAGACGCCGCACTGTGGTTTCGTCCATGCTGCTCACCTGATTTGTCTTCCGAGTTTAATCATCCCGCGCGGTTTGATCCGCTCCAGCTATTGACAAGTCGATCCCATCATACTCAGAGGCCGAATCACAGGTGAATTTTATATCCAATCCCGTAAATTGGTCATCATCGGTGCCGCCATTTTGATATATGATTCACAACGTCTTATGGGTTCCTGGCTGCAACCCCGCTTATATTAAAAATGGACCAGTTGTTGAGGATAGAATGGTTACCGTCAAGCGGATTGGCGTAAACTCGGCATTCAAAGTGGGTGCGATGATCGGTCTGATTACGTCGATCATCTCCGGGCTGCTTTTTGTGGGCCTGCAAGCGCTGTTCTATAGTGCCTTTGCCAGTCTGATGACCTCCAGTGTGACCTCTAACGTCGATCTCAGCAGTCTCAACGCGATGACAGCGTTCGGCGTGGCTGGGTTGTGCATATTTTTCGTGGTCTCTGTGGTATTTTCGGCGATTGCCGGGGGCATCGGTGGCGTCATCCTGGCGTTTGCCTATAACCTGGCTGCCCGCTGGGTGGGTGGGCTGGAAGTGGAACTGGACGAAGAACCCGGCAAGCGCAAACGGGCCGCGTCTTTCGACGATATTTACGAATAGGCGTGTACAGCCCGTGTATTTTATTCAGATCGACCATTCGAATGCGCATCGTTCGCATACAAACTAATTCTGAGGAAGGCTATGGAACCGGAGTTGTTCAATGAACTGACGGAACTGCTGGCGCGCTGGCAAGAACTGGCGCAGCATGCCCGCGGACGCGCTCAATCCCACCCGAACGGCACCTATGATGGCTATATGCTCGGCCTGGAGATCGCATCGGACGATCTGACGCGGGTGCTGGGGAAGGCGCTCAAGGAGCACGAGCGGTTGGCCGCCGATAACTGACGGAGAGGCCGTATTTTTCATAATCCATATCTGATAAAATGGATGCATCGATTGTTATCAGACATGGATTGTGATGCGATACAAGCAGACGATTGATCTGGATGATCGCCACCGTACTCAGTTAGTGCCCCTGCTCAGAACCGTCATCGAGTCGGAAGCCCTCTCTCCCTCACAATTTCATACGCTGCTGCGGCGATACGCCCGCCCGGATGGGGGCATGTACAGCCGCAGTGATCTGATTCACGCCTATCGTGAGCTGGCGGGCACACACGGCCTGCCCCCGTATGATGAAGGGGTGCTGCTGCGTCTGCGTCGCAAGCCGGTGCGCACCAGTTCCGGGGTGACGCCGGTCACGATTCTGACCAAGCCGTTTCCCTGTCCGGGCACCTGCATTTTTTGCCCTAACGACGTGCGCATGCCCAAGAGCTATCTCTCGGATGAGCCGGGGGCGCAGCGGGCGGAGCAGAACGGCTTCGACCCGTACCTGCAAACGTATACGCGGCTGCTGACCTACTACAGCACCGGCCACCCGACCGACAAAATCGAACTGATTATTCTGGGCGGCACGTGGTCGTTTTATCCGGAAACCTACCAGATCTGGTTTATCAGGCGGGCCTTCGACGCGCTGCACGATTTCGGCAGCGGCATCGACCGCCGGGAAGAAGTCGAAACCGCGCTGCGCGAAACTTCGCAGTTTCACCCGGATCGCAACACGACTCACGTGCAGCTGCTGGGGGTGGACCTGTCCCGCAGTTATAACCAGACGGTGCAGGCCGTCTACCGGGATGAGATGCGCCGCTCCTACGAACTGGCCGAAGCTATTGCTCTGGGCACCCAATCCCGCGCGCCAGGCGATGAGTACGCGACCTGGGACGAACTCGAAGCCGTTCAGCGTTTCAACGAAACGGCGGCCTGCCGCTGTGTCGGGCTGGTGATCGAAACGCGGCCTGACCACATCAGCGTCGAAGAAGTGCTGCGGGTGCGGCGGCTGGGCTGTACCAAAGTGCAGATCGGCTTTCAAAGCCTCACTGATGAGATTCTGCGGCTCAATAAACGTGGTCATGACGTCGCGGCCACCCGGCGCGCGGTGCGGCTGCTGCGGCAGGCGGGGTTCAAGATTCATGCGCACTGGATGCCGAATCTCTACGGCGCGACGCCAGAAACCGACATCGACGACTTCGGACGCATGTTCGAGGACCCGGATTTTCGCCCCGACGAATTGAAGGTCTATCCCTGCTCACTGATCGAGAGCGCCGAACTGATGCAGCGTTATCAGGATGGCTCCTGGCGCCCTTACACGCACGACGAGCTGCTCGGCGTCCTGGTTGCCTGTTTCAGGCAGACACCGGAATACTGCCGCCTGACGCGCGTCATCCGCGACATTCCCTCGACCGACATCGTGACCGGCAATCAGATGACCAATTTCCGCCAGTTGGTGGAGGAGGAACTCGACCGTCAGGGGGTGCGCAGCCCGGATATTCGCGCGCGCGAGATCCGTCACCAGCAGGTGCAGGCCGATGATCTGCACCTGGATGAGTTTCGCTATGCTTCGTCGTGCAGCCAGGAAATCTTTTTGCAGTACATCACCGCCGATCGGGACATTGCCGCTTTTCTGCGCCTGTCGCTGCCGGTGGATGAGGAACCTATCACCCCGGAACTGGCTGGAGCCGCGATGATCCGTGAAGTGCACGTCTACGGCCAATCGCTCGAAATTGGGGAGAATACGCCGGGGGTGGCGCAGCATCTCGGCCTCGGCAAGCAGTTGATCGAACGCGCGGCGGCTATCGCCCAGGCGCATGGCTACGCACGGCTGGCGGTGATTTCGGCCATCGGCACGCGCGAATATTATCGCAAACGCGGCTTTGAAGACGGCTCGCTGTACCAGTTTAGAACTCTTGCCACCTGACGATTGCCCCACGCTTTCTTTGACACAGCGCCTAAGAGCGGAAATAATAGGCGCAGGAGTTTAAGACAGATTTTTGGAGGAGGTCCTTATGAGACGTTATGTATCGCCTGCACTGCTGCTGGCGCTTTTGGTTGCGGCCCTGCTGCCGGTGGTACAGGTCCTTGCGGTTGAGCCAGCCTGTTCCTTCGAAGATGGCCGCATCAACGCCCGGCCCCATCGTGACTGCGCTGCGCCGGTCGCCATCTTTGTTCAGGGCAATGACATCGTCGTGCTGGCCGTGGATGACCAGCCCGGGCCGGATCAACTGGCGGTGCGCGCCCCGGCCAACGGTGCTATTCCGGCCAATGCCAATACCATCATCGCTACGGGCACTAACCCGGTCTCAGGCCGCCCAGTGATTGTTTCCCGCCTGACCACCGGCGAATACCAGCTCAACACCTTTCTCGCAGACGGCAGCGGCTATGTGGTGGTCTGGTATAAGGGCCGCGAGGATCTTTACCATCTCGACCCTGTGACCGGTCAGCCGCTGGACGGTGCTCAGCCGATCGTCGCGCCGAACGCGACCAACCCGTCCGCGGGCAGTCAGGCACCCGCGCCGGTACCTGCGGGCATTCCTGCTGCGGGCAGCACGAACACGGGCGGTGCTTCGACCGTTGTCGCCACCGAAGAAGTGATGATCAGTATGCCTGCCGCCGGATCGGTGTCGCTCAGCAACTGCCGAGTGACCACCCGCCGGATCGTGCGCATGCGCACCGCAGCCGATGCGACCAGCGGCGAGATCATGACCCGTCTGCCGTACAACACGACCTGGACCGCGACGGAACGCACCGCAGATTGGTTCCGGGTGATTTACCAGAATACACAGGGATGGGTGAGCGCCGAGTTTCTCAATCCGGTCGGCGCGTGTGACTTCGCGGGTGGTTGAGCCGCTAGCAGCATCGAGGGGTGCGGGCGACCGTGCCCCTTTTGATTGCCTCCCGCCAGGCACCGGGCGAAAATCTGCTGCCGCGAGCGAATTTGCCACTCCCTTTTTTATGCTTGAATTTCATATTCAGAGGGATTAAGCTTAGAATCGTTCGAGCTTGTCGCCAAAGCCTGAGGCCTATGTACGACTCGTTTCGATCCCACAGTGAGCAGTGATCGGGCCTGATGGCGCCGCACGACTCAGTTCCCGATCACTGCTGGACTGCCGGATAGGAAACCGGCATGTTTGACTATACAATAATGCACAATTCGACTGCCCGCAAATCTAGTAAGTTGTAACAAATGACCGCGTGGTGTCGCTTCTTTCAGCCCACACTTCGGGATGATTTCACGAGGATGAAATGGCCGCAGTAACGGACGTGTTCGACAATCGCGAGGCATGGGCTGCCCATTTTGCCGCCGGGTGGCTGGCATACTATCAGCAGACCGGCGAGACCAAATGGGACCTGTATGAACATCCCCGCAACCGGACCGCCGTGGGACGAGCGGGCATCACCCTGAGCCAGAGCCGCCTGCTGTTTATCTCCTCTGCCGGGGCTTACCTGCCCGATCAGCAGCCGCCCTACGATGCTCCCAATCCGCTCGGCGATTATGACATCCGCCTGATTCCGTCCTCGACGCCGCTGGATCAGATCGCCTATGCCCATACGCATTACGATCATGCGGCGGTGGATGCTGACCCCCAGGTGCTGATGCCGCTGCGCCATCTTGAAGCCCTGGTGCGGGAGAAGAAAATCGGCGCACTGACTGAAAATATGATCAGCTTCATGGGCTATCAACCGGATGTGATCCGCGTACTCGATGAAACGATTCCACCCATTCTGCGGGCCGCCAAAGAACAGCAGGCCGATGCCGCCCTGCTGGTTCCCTCCTGACCGCTGTGCGCTCAGTCCGTGGGACTGATTGCTCGTGCGCTCGAACTGGAAGGTATCGCCACGACTCTGACCAGTTGGAATGCCGGACGGACGCGGATTCTGATGCCGCCGCGCGCGACCTTTACGCGCCTCAAACGCGGGGCCACGCTGGGCCGCCCTGGGGATGTGGTTCAGCAGCGCCGCATTCTGGAAGCGACTCTCGCGCTGCTGGCCCAGGATGCGCCCCTTGCCCCAGTATTACTCGATGAGCAGGATGAATAGGTAATTCGCCATCGACGCCTGTTTACGGATTAGCGGTGCAGGCGAAGATAAACACGTCCGGTTTGCCGTCGGGGTAGAAGGCATTCCGCTGGCATTCGCCCGAGGTCAGCGCCCACAGTGAGGCCGTCCCGCTGGCTTCGATCAGCGTGTTGACGCCGCCGGGTGCAGTGGCCGCCGCCCGCGCCGCGTCCACTTCCGCCCGTGTTACGCGGATGACCAGATCGCCGCTGCCAGTCGCTGAATTGACCAGATAGACATCGTAGCCACCCGTCTGCGTATTGAGATAGATGACCGCCAGCGATGCTGCATCGTCCCGGTTCAGGCGGCCATCCTCCGCCGGGGCTGCCGCTGTGCAGTCGGTGACCTGCGTCGAGAACTTGCCGTTCCCATCGACATCAATCTGGCCGTCTTTGAAGAACAGGCGGAACGAGTCGATGCCGCTGATGTTAAACGCGCCGATGCGGAAGGTCTCCCCGGCGGCAATTTCTTCTTCATCCAGCCAGAAATCGACGAATCCGTATTGACCTCCGCCGCGCTGCTCGTAGCCGACGCTCAGTTTGCCGTCGAGCGTGGTGGCTTCGGATGCTTCGAAAAAGACGTGGACGCGCGAACAGATTTCCTGGGCGGCGGCAGGCGCTGCCAGGAACCCACTCATCATGATTATGCCGAGGATCAGTACACTGGGGAACCAAATCAGTCGTTTCATCGCCATCACTCACAGGTCCAGGGTATCCTGCTTTCAGTGTAGCATGGTTCCTGTGCCTGGTGAGTCCAGAGTTAACCAAACAGTGGCAGCTGCTGCGGTGGACGGCGGCCATCAAACAGCACATACGGCGCGCTGTGCTCCGGCGCGCGGATGCCGAGTTTGCGCAGATCGGCCAGGTCGCGCAGGGTTCCACTGCGGCGGGCTTTCAGGATGGCGTCGGCGCTCTGGGGACCAATCCCAGGGACGCGCAGGAGAGCTTCGCGGTCGGCATGCACCAGATCGACCGGAGCCTGACGCAGATTCTGATCCGCCCAGGCGCGCTTGGGGTCCACATCCAGCCGCAGGTTGCCCTGATCGACAAATGGTAAATCCTCCACGTCCCAGCCGTAATCGCGCAGCAGAAAGCTGGACTGATACAGCCGGAATTCACGCTGCGGGTTAACTGCCGCGATATTCTCGAACGGGGTGTGAGTCACCGGGTTGAAGGCCGAATAATAAGCGCGAGCCAGCCCAATCTGCCGGTACAGGCGTTCGCTGGTGGACAGCAGTTCGAGGTCGGTATCGCCCACTGCGCCGACCACAAACTGCGTCACCAGGCTGGCAAGCCTGTACGGTGTACTGCGCTTGATTTCCCCCGCCCATTGCAGCATTTTCACCAGCTCATCGTTGAAATCCTTCTTGGGGGCCAGCGCCTGCAAGCGCTCCGAAGTCGGCCCTTCCAGGTTGATCGAAACCCGGTCGGCGATCTGCATGGCCCGATAAATCTGGTCGTGTTCCGCGCCGGGCATGATCTTGAGATGGACGTAGCCGCGATACTGATACTTGCGGCGGATAATCTCCACCGTGTCGATGATCTTGTCCTGGGTGGTGATGCCGCCTTTGATGATGCCGGAGGACAGAAACAGGCCATCGACGAGTTTGGCGCGCTGCATGTCGTCGAAGACCTTCGCCAGTTCGTCCGGCTTGAACGTCAGCCGCTCCATCTGGCCGCGCCCGGCTCGGAAGGGGCAGTAGTAGCAGTTTTTCTCACAGGCGGTCGTCACCATCGTTTTCAGGACGGCCTTGGACCCCTTTGGCGTCTGCACGTGCGAGATGCAGTCGGCCAGGTCGGGTCCCTGACGCGGGACGCGCTTGCTGACTCGTTCTGCGTGCGGCGTGTCGCCTGCCGGTTCGTACAGGGTGACGTCGCCCATCCGAGTCAGCTTCTGGACCGGGTCTGGCTGAATTTGGACGTGCATTACAGCCGCCCGTAGCGTTTTAACGTGGTCAGCACACCCAGCGTCACGCTCGGCTGCCAGTGGGCCATGCCATGTTCGTCGTCCCAGCCGCCGTCGTC
>JAIOHO010000939.1 GCA_019912905.1 Anaerolineae bacterium | reverse complement strand
CCCTAATATCCATTATGCGGATCACATGATTCAGATCGACACCCGGCATCAGGGCAGCCTGACCCCCGGCGGCAGCGGGCTGATTCTCGTGCCCCTGGTGTTTACCTGGAACGACATCCTGGTGCCAGAGAAGGACGAACGACGCTGCCCGGTGATCGCTTACAGCGTGCGCGGCGGCGGCCTGTGGAGCCATCAGGCGGAAGAACCGTCGGAAGCCCTGATCGCGGCGCTGGGGGAAGGACGAGCCAACGTCCTGCGCCAGCTCACCACACCGCGCAGCACCAGCGAACTGGCGCAACGGCTGGAAGTCACGCCGGGGAATATCTCGCTGCACATCGCCCGGCTGCGCGAGGCCGGACTGGTCGAATCCCAGCAGCTTGGCAAATGGGTCTTTCACCGCCTCACGCCGCGCGGCGAACATCTGCTGGCGTTATTCGCGCCTTAGCCTTGCCTCAAGTCCACGGTGGTTCAGGTTTGCGTATGTGCATCAATATTTAAAAAGGGGAGCTACCCTGATCGAAATACCCGGCTCAAGGGGATCTCCAATCCTGGCAGCGCATCCCGTGTGAGGGTATCGCGCACGCGGCGGTCGTGGCCGTCAGGGATAACTTCGACGACCAGGGCAGAATGATGGGTGCAGTACGCCTGATGGGTTAACGGCGGTCCCAGGATCAGCGCTGCATCCCGGATAGGGCGCTGTTCGCCGGTGACATAACCATCAATGGCGTTCCCACGGACATGCGCCAGGATGAAGAACGTCAACTCGGCAACGATCTGACCATGCTCATCTTTCGTCACCATATCCTTCTCGACAACCTCTCCGTTGACAAGCTCAAACAGCCAATCTTCAGGCTGTTCAGCAACCCACGCATCAAACGTGGCCGCATCCACTGGCTGTCGTTCCTGGACCATGATCACACGCATTCCCTGAACACGGATTTGATCATTGATTATTGTAACAGAAGCTTGGCAAGACACCGGTATCTGGCGAAGTGTTATAATCTGATTATTGTGAGTGAAGGTTGGCATATCTCATGGCGCTTCAGATCCGTGAAAGCCTGATCACCGTCGAAGAATTTGAGGAATTGGCCGACTGGCTGCGAGGCACAGGCCGCCAATATGAACTGGTCGAAGGGAAGATTGTGAAGAAGATGCCTTCTAAAGACTGGCACACACATATCATTAATCTGATTGTGGCCTATATTCAAATGCATCTGGTGACGCACAATCTGCCGGGAATTACAACCAGCCAGATCACAGGGTTTCGCTTTAATGACTATCACTGTCCAGAGCCGGATATTGCTTACTGTCACTCGATGTCGGGCTATGCAAATCAGCACTGCATTACCGGTTACTGGCCCGATCTGGTCGTGGAAGTGGTCTCGAATCCCGACAATGCTGAGGAAATCCGCCGCCTGGAAACGGATCGCCCCATCTGGATTGAGCGCGGCGCGATGGTATGGGAAGTTTGGCCGCAGGCAGGCTGTGCGAAGATATTCTCGGATCGGGGTGAGCCGCGCATCGAACGCGACACCTTGACGTTTGAGAGCCTTCCCGGTCTTGAAATTCCGCTCAAGGTTGTGTTTGCCAAGTTAAGTCAGGAATAGGAAGAACTCGGTCCACGAACAGGCGAACAATGCGGTGGCTTCACCCGCCGTTGTGGGCTTCGCCGGTCAGTATCTGCCGCAGGCGATAGAGATCGGTGCGTGATGTCATGTCGAGGCTCATCGGGGTCACGGAAACCACGTGGTCATGCAGCACCGCATAGACGTCCGAATCCGGCTCGGCCTTCGCCGGGTCCATGTTCAGCCGGTAGCCCAGGCGTCCGGTATCTGACAGGGAGGCGCGTTCGGGTCGCGTCGGCCAGTACACGCGGCGGCGTGACAGTCGAGTCACCCGCCAGGGGGTATCCACGCTGGCCCCTGCGGGAATATCCAGCTTGAGCACATCGACATCATCCGGGCGCTGGTGGCCCAGCAGCCACTCCCCGAATAGGCGTGCGAAAGAGGCCGCCGTATGAAAATCGACGGTGGTAGAATAGGACAGGTGGAGGTTGGCCGGGGTCTGCTGTGAGACGGCTATCGACGGGATACCCATGCTGGCCCCCTCGATGGCCGCGCCGACCGTGCCTGAAATCGTGACGCCGTTCCCCGTATTCTCACCATAATTGATGCCAGATACGATCAGGGCGGGTGGGCGATCGGATAGTTCCAGGACGCCGTGCTGCACCGATTGGGCCGGGGTGCCGTCGATGGCGTAGACAGTCTGGAGTCTGCCGTTGATCGTCATCTGCTGGACGTGGATGCTGCCCTTACTGGTCACGGGCAGGCTGCGCCCGGTTCCCGACTGCTGCTCGCGCGGGGCGCAGACCAGAATTTCGCCCAGGTCGGCAAAGGCTTCCACGACCGCCCACAGACCCGGCGACTTGATTCCGTCGTCGTTGGTAAAGAGAATCAAAGATCGCGTGCTGCTCACGGGTTCCCCTGTTCATGATTCTTGATCGACATTTTAGTACGGGCGTGGGACGCCGCTCCCCGGATCAAGCGGAACGCCGGTCATACCATACCGGCACTTCGAGCGCCTGGCCGATGTGCAGCGCGGCGGCCTGGACATTGGTGGTAAAGTCGCGCGCGGTCAGTTGAACCACCTCATCCGTGGGCGAATCGGCTTCTGCCTGATATTCCTCGATCTGCTCAGCGCCAAGCAGATAACGAAACGCGTTCTTGCCTTTGAGGTGAAGGTTGAGTTCGCCGTAGTAGGTGGCGGGTTTGCTGCCGCGCCGCTTGCCGACTACCTGCGAGATGTAAATCGCCTGCAATTCGTCGCCATGATGGGTCCAGCGCGGGCGGGTGCCGTGCTGCCCCTGGATCTGGCGAGCCTGGCGGTCGATCACGATGCGGTTCACCACCGTCAGCAGTTCGTAGATGTTCTTGAAGATCAGCCCCACCAGGACCAGACCGGAAAACAGGCCCAGATAGGGCAGGAAGGCCGGGTTCGCAGGCGCGATGCCGCTGTTCAGGTTGGCATATACCAGCACGAAGAAAATCACCGACCAGAACGCATACCACGCGATCCGTCGGATCGCGGTCCAGCGCTGTTGGGCCGAACGCGCGAGCTGAAGCTGGCCGCTGCTCGTCTGTTCGAGCCGCCACTCGCTGTCGATTGCCAGCGGAAGCTCCGGCAGGGCTGGCATCGGCGCTTCCGGGACGACGGCTTCCTGCGGTTTGGGGGGGACCAGGGAAAATGGCCGGGTGACGACCTGCGCCAGCGACTCGCCCGCGCGGGCTGCGATACTGCTGAACACGGTCGAACTGGGGTCGGGCCAATAGGCAATTTCACACCAGCGGCTGCCGCGAGTCTGCGCCAGTTCCGCTTCCAGCAGCAGACCCAGGTGCCAGGCCGAATCCGTGTTCGACCAGCCCAGGACGATGCGCTGGATATAATCGGTCGCCAGCGAGCCATCCGGCGGCAGCCGTCGGGTGCTGGCAAATTCATTTTTGTAATTGACGGGATGTCCCGAACTTGCTTCGAACAGCACCTGCGGTTCGACCTTACCATTGACGATCATTCGCCAGCGATTATCATCCATCTCGATGGTGATATTCTCAGCAGCCGAAATCTGTTCCATGACACTGCCTGCCACACTAATTGCCGCGCTTGCAGCGAAATACAAAAGAGGTGCCCATATTGAGCACCTCATTGTATCACGCAATCCAGCCTATTCGTAGCGCAGAACGTTGAGCGCGCGTTCCTGGATGGCGACCTGGGCGCTGAGGAAGGTCGCTCCGGCTCCGATGGCGACCGCGGCGATGACCAGCGCGACCGCAACCGGCATGGCATCGGTCGGGATGAGGATGGTCGCCTGGATACCCAGCATACTCATGATGAGCACCCCCAGCGCGCTGAGGCCCACCCCGATCAGGCCTCCCAGCAGGCTGATAAGGATGTTTTCCAGCAGCATCACTCCCAGCACGCGCCTCCCCTTGAGGCCGATCGCTTTGAGGATGCCGATCTGCCGACGCCGTTCGAGGGTTGCCAGCGCCACCGTATTCGCCATAATCACAGCAGCAGCCCCCAGCGACAGCAGGCCCACCAGGATGGGCAGGGCGCTGAACTGGTTGATGAAGCGTCCGATCAGCCCGTCGATAAACGAGATGTCGATGGAAAAGATCAGCGGCAGCGACGACAGATCCAGCAGGACCTGATCGAGATACTGCGGATCAATATCGACCAGCGTCATCGGAATATCGGTGCTGCCTGGTCCGGCAATGACATCCGGGGGCATCACTCCCTCCCCAAAGGTCATGCTGGTCTGTCCCTGCATCCCGACGACTTCCACCTCA
>JAIOHO010000938.1 GCA_019912905.1 Anaerolineae bacterium | reverse complement strand
GCGGGTGGCGCTGGCGCGTTTGAACGCGGCGGAGCTCGGCCTGGACGCTCGTTTTGAGGTGGCCGATGTGCGCGGCGCGGACCTGCCGGAAGCCGATTGGGCCTTTTTTGACCCCGCCCGCCGGAATGCCGATGGAAAGCGCATCTTTCACGTCGAACAGTATCAGCCGCCGCTGGCGACACTGCGCGGCTGGAATGCCGGGCGCATCGTCGTCAAGCTCTCGCCGGGCGTCGATCTGGATCAACTGGCGGCGTATGCGGGCGGTGTCGAGTTCATTTCGGTGGATGGGGATCTGAAAGAGGCGGTGCTGTGGCTGGGCTGGGAGCGTCCAGCGCGGCAGGCGACCCTGATCGCGGATGGCGAAGTGTATACCTGGTGGGAACCCGCGGTGATGCCCTCAGTGCCGGTGGAGGCCCCGCGCGGCTGGCTGGTCGAGCCGGACCCGTCGCTGCTGCGGGCCGGGCTGGTGCAGGCGGCGGCTGCGGACTGGAACGGAACGCTGCTGGATGAGACGATTGCGTACTTTACGACCGACTCAGCGCCGGATTCGCCCTGGCTGCGCGCCTGGCAGATCGTGGACTGGATGCCGTTTCATCTCAAGCGGCTGCGGGCCTATCTGCGCGCGCGTGGGGTGGGGCAGGTGACGGTGAAAAAGCGCGGGGTGGCGATCACGCCGGAGGAGCTGACGGCCCGCCTGAAGCTGAAAGGCGACCAAGCGTGTACGCTGGTGCTGACCCGCTACCAGGCGGAGCCGATCGCGATTGTCTGCGCCAACCGCCTGGGTTGAGCAGCAGCACAGCATGCCTCACATTGCAGGTCGGCGTGGTTATACCTGGCTTTGCGGGTGTCGCGCTGGAAGGCTCGTTTGTCGCGGTAGACGGTGATGACGGTGTGCCCGCAGCGGCAGGTTACGACGGTGGTTCCGGCGAGCTGGCGGTGCCGGTGATTGCCGGGGGTATCCGGCGGGAGGTCTTTCTGGCGGAGCTGGCAGAAGATCACGCCGGTCCGGTGAACGCGGCTGCCATGCTGGAGAATGAAGGCGATGTCGTCGTCAGACAGGTTTCGCTGGGCAGACCGTGTTGATGCATGGTTGCTGAGGAAAAAGTGAACCATTACGCACCCTCTTGTTCAGCCTGTTTTCCTTATCGTAGCGGAAATCTGGACGGGCACCCTTCACGAAGCATGAAGAATCTGCGAAATCCGCCCTGGCCTGGAAAGCAGTTGCCGTGCCGGGCAACAGGTCGTACACTATCGGCACGCTGAATCTGGGGCCGGGTGATCCTGGACCCCTTCAGACCCTAATCACTTTCAGGAGAAACCACGGATGTTACCGGCTTTTCGGAACGAACCTCTGACGGATTTTACCCTGGCCGAAAACGAAGCGGCCTTTCAGTCGGCTTTGAACGCCGTCAAAGCGGAAGTCGGCGGGACTTACCCGCTGGTGATCGACGGCGAAGCAGTTTATCTCGATGACGTATTCCCCTCGGTCAACCCCGCGCGCCCCGGCGAGGTCGTCGGCTATTTTGCCAATGCGACTGTCGAGCATGTGGACCGCGCCATCGCTGCCGCAAGCCGCGCCTTTCAGACCTGGCAGTATGTCGATGTGAAGGAGCGGGCGCGCTATGTGCTGCGCGCCGCTGCCGAGATGCGCCGCCGCAAGCATGAGTTCAGCGCGGTCATGGTGCTGGAAGTCGGCAAGACCTGGCCCGAAGCCGACGCGGATACGGCGGAAGCCATCGACTTTCTCGAGTATTATGCCCGCCAGATGCTGGCGCTGGCGGACAGCAGCAGCAAGCTCGCGTCGAACCCGACCGAGCAGTTGTCGCTGGCGTATATCCCACTGGGCGTGGGCGCGATCATCCCACCCTGGAACTTCCCGGCGGCCATCCCCACCGGCATGACCGGGGCGACGCTGGTCGCGGGCAACACGGCGGTGTTCAAACCGGCGGAACAAAGCCCCTGGGTGGCCTACAGAATGTGCCAGTTGTTCTGGGAGAACGGCCTCCCGGCAGGCGTGCTCAATTACCTGACCGGGCCGGGGGATGTCGTCGGCGGTCGCATGGTGGAGCATCCCGGCACGCGCTTCGTCAACTTTACCGGCTCGCGCGAAGTGGGCGTGATGATCTACGAAAAAACGGCGAAGGTGCAGCCCGGCCAGAAGTGGCTCAAGCGCGCCATCCTGGAGATGGGCGGCAAGGATGCGGTCGTCGTCGATGAAACGGCAGATGTCGAAGCTGCGGCCCAGGGCATCGTCGCCGGTGCATTCGGCTTCCAGGGACAGAAGTGCTCCGCCGGGTCACGGGCGATCATCGTCCAGGATGTCTACGAAGCTGTGGCGGGCCGCGTCGTCGAACTGGCGAAGGCGCTGACGGTCGGCGCGCCGGACGACGGCCTGCACATCGACCAGGGGCCGGTGATCGACCCGGATGCGCTGCAAAAGATCATGAACTACATCGAGATCGGCACGCAGGAAGGGACGCTGCTGCTGGGCGGCCAGCCGGTGAGCACCCCCGAGGGCGGCTACTTTAT
>JAIOHO010000937.1 GCA_019912905.1 Anaerolineae bacterium | reverse complement strand
TGATGCCGATGCCGCCCACCAGCAGCGAGACGCTGGCGATCAGCCCCAGAAACATGGTCAGGATTGCCATCACCTGACCGACCGTTTCCAGCAGGCTGGCCTGATTGGTGATGATAAAGTCGCGTTCATCCTCGGCGTGGATTCGATGGGTGCGGTCGAAATACGTCTCCACTTCGGCTTCGGCGGCGGCGGCCAGGTTGTCGAAGCGGGCCTGGGCGTAGAGGGTGCTGACGGCCAGGGTGTCGCGGTAGCGGGCATTCATCAGGCGCGTTTGTGCGGTGCTGATGGGCACGAACACGGCGACATTGTCATTGGTGAAACCGGAGCCGCGCCGGGCCATGACGCCAACGACGGTAAACGCCTGATTGTTGAGCCGCAGGGTCGCGCCGGTGGGGTCCACTTCCACGCTGCCATAGAGTTTTTCGACAGCTTCTTCGCCCAGCACGGCCACCCGGTTGTAGCGGTTGATGTCGTCCTGGGTGATGAACCGCCCGATCTTCGGCTCCCAGTTGAGGATTTCGGACATGTTGGCCGTCACCCCGCGCGCGCTGGTGCGCAGGTTTTCACCCTCTGCCGACAGGAAGGCGACCACGCTCAACTGCCCGCCGACCTGCTCCAGGCTGGGGGCGACGTTGGGGCCGCTCAGGGCCTCCAGGTCGGTGATGGTCAGCGGTTCGATGCGGGTTTTGGTGTCGCTCTTGGGCTGCTGGCTGGAGATAATCAGGAGGTTGCTGCCCAGCGACTGAAACTGGTCGCGGACGTACTGCTCGACGCCCTGACCGAGCGTAATCAGAGTAATGACCGCGCCCACGCCGATGACGATTCCCAGGGTGGTCAGCAGCGCGCGCATGCGATTCTGGATCAGTGAAAAGAAAGCAATGCGGATCGTCTCGAACAGGTTCATAGCGGACTGCCCACTCTCATTATTTCTTATTTTAGGCCACTCGAAGGGGCATCGACCACCAATTATTGGGGGGTAGAAGCATGATATTCGTCATAATCCGGGCGAATCTGTCGGGCCTGCTTCACCCAATCGGCTGTTTGTAAATGACGCAGCGGCCTATCTCGTCGCCCATCGCCAGGCAGGTGGTCATTTCGACGTTGAACTTTTGCCCGCCGGAGACCCAGCGCAAGCCCTCTTGCAGAAATCCCTGAATCAGCGTGTGGACGGGTCTATCCGCAGTCCGATTCCAGCACATCGGGCAGCGTTCCAGCGTGTAAACGATCCGGTCGTCCCCTTCGTCGTGAATATTGGAGATCTGGTCGGAAAGTTTTGAGAACACGTTCGCCATGGCGGTGACACCCACGTCGAGTTTGGTGTTCAGCGGCAGCACAGTGCCTGGCACGTCACTCAAGGCGACCAGCGTCTCGAAGCGCCACAGTCCCTGTGTGAAACTGGCGCGTCCTGCTCGCAGCGCCAGACCGCGTGCCCCGCGCGGACCGTACAGGTCTTCAAGTGCCACATTCAGCGCGGTGAAATCCGCAAAGTCAAATTCCCGTTTCAGGTTATCGGGAGGGTACTGATCCACAAGTCCCCCCAGATCAGCCAGGTTCAAAACCGTGTTCAGGCCGTTGCGCCCCAGAATTTCTTCCAGGACCTCGATCACGATGCGAGCAAAGCGGTTAGGATAATACAGGCCCGATGCCGCGCGTTGCGGGGTCCCGATCTCTTGGTGAGGCAGCATCCCACTTCCCGCCGCAATCGCGGAAATCTGCAAGAATTCCCTCCGACTCCAGGCGTGTCCGTCTGACATGGCCCTCCTCCTTTTCATATGGACTCGATGATTCGAGTCCGCATGAAGATAGCGACAGGATCGACGGCCCGCAACGTCCGTCGCATCGACCTGCCCGGATGGGGAGTGGTGGGCCGCTGGACCGCCTGGTTACAATGGGGGTCCATGTCCGACAGCCAGGAGAATCAGCTATGAACATCGGGATTATCGGCGCGGGCGTCGTGGGGGCCAGCCTGGGCAAAGGCTGGGCAGCGAAGGGCCATGCGGTCATGTTCAGTTCGCGCGACCCGCACAGCGACAAGATGCAGGACCTGGTGCGTGCCGCCGGGCCAAATGCCCGCGCCGGAACCGTCGCGGAGACGGTGCAGTTCGGCGAGGTGCTGCTGATCGCCATCGGGTGGAACGGCCTGCCGGATGCGCTGGGCAGCGGTGAAGGCTGGTCCGGCAAGATCCTCATCGACGCGACCAACCGCTTCGGCCCGCCGCCGCCTGACAGCGCAGGCTCTGCTGCCGGGGACCTCGCCCGCATGACCGGGGGCAGGGTGGTCAAGGCCTTCAACACGATTGGCGCGGACAACATGGTCGATCCGCCCTTCGCGGAGCCACCGACCATGTTCATCGCCGGGGATGATGCCGGGGCCAAATCGGTGGTGACGGCACTGACCGAAGCGCTCGGCTTTGAGGTGGTGGATGCCGGGCCGCTGGCGAATGCCGGAATGCTGGAGGAACTGGCGCGGCTGTGGGTGACGCTGGCGCGGATGTATGGGCGGAATATCGCCTTCCGCCTGCTGCGGCGCTGAGAGCCAGCCCGGTTGCCACCCCATTGTGGGATGATCCGATTCAGCGGGCGCGGCTGGGAACAGGCTGATGTCTGGGAAGCGCGTGGGTTGATCCGCCGACGGACAAATCCGAAATATCCCAGACCTTCGCGGTTTTGTCCCAACTGGCGGTGACGATGGAGCACCCATCCGGGCTGAAGTTGGCATCGGTGACATAGGCGCTGTGGCCGCGCAATGTTCGGATGGGTTGACCGCTTTCGACATCCCAGAGCCGGGCCGTGCAGTCATCGCTGGCGGTCAGAATTTGATTCCCATCCGGGCTGTAGCGGACTTTGCGAATGACGTCGGTATGGCCCTTGAATTCTTTCAGCATTCTGCCGCTGCGCACGTCCCAGGTGCGGGCTGCTGCATCCGCCCCTGCGCTGACCACCTGGCGACCATCCGGGCTGAAGCTGGCGCTAAATGCCCCACGAGCATGCCCCTTAAACGAATGGAGCAGTTTCTCAGCGCGAACATCCCAGAAACGAATGCTGCCGTCTGCGCCGGTGCAGGCGATCAGATGCCCATCGGGGCTGTACTGGACACTGTGCAGCGGGACAGTGGATGCCGGAATTGGAAGCAGCCGGCGCAGTTTGTTCAGGGCGTTCACCGGAGGTGGGAAAGGATCTGGCCCTAGCGTCTGCTGAAATTTATGTTCGCCGTCATAGTCAAAATCGTACTCAGGATAGTAGCCGTACTCGTCTCCCCATAGCCTGATGGCGCCATCCATACCGACGGTGATGATCTTCTTTCCGTCTCGGCTGAACTGGGCCTCGTTCATCGCCCACTTTTCGTGATCCGACTGCCAGAAAACCCAGAAAGCTTGATGGCTGTATAGATTAATATTTCTAAACTGATCGGCATCCCTGCGGTCGTAATAGTCTTTCCAGGATTCCCAATAGGCGCTGAGATAATAGTGGATTCGGACCGTTCCGTTTTCGTGGGTGGTCACGATTCGTTCGCCGTCCATGCGCCAATTGAGACTCGTTATCGGCGATTCGCTTCTCAAGACGCCTACGATACTCCCTGTTTTTTCTCTCCATTCCCATACATGGCCGGTGCAGTCCGCGCTGACGGTCACGATCACATCACCATATGGACTGAACGCCGCCCCATTGATGTGGTTCATATGGCCTTCCAGCGTCAGGCAGGCCTGGCTGTCGGTGCTCGGCGCACTGGGGGCTGTTGGCCGGGGCGATGGCCGATCCACCAGCAGCGAATCAATATCCTGAGCAATGTCGGCGAGTAAATCCGGGCGATTCCGCATGCGCTCCAGCAGGAGGTAACTATCACTGCGGGTTTCTGGCTGCTTCAGATAATGTTTCAGACGCAGCGAAACTGCGCTCTGCTGCTCGAAGTCCAGATTAGGTCTGTCGAGCACCTTTCGGATTTTCGCCAGCGGCGAGATTGGGGCCGGTGGTGGAGGTGGCAGCGGGTCAGGCAGCGGTCTGGCGGGCGGCAGATTGAGCAGGGCCTTGTTCAGGGCGATCGCCGCTTTTTTATCTTCGTAGCGGTAGTCCACAAATTGCAGGACCGCCAGTTCCGGCGGCAGGGTGCCCACATTGACCTCTTCAATCATAATGGGAAGCACCCGCTTCTGGATGGTATTGGCAAAGGTGTATTCGAGCTGGCAGGGGTAGGAATCCAGCGAGCGGGGGGTGAGGGCGAAGATGAATAACTCGCACTTCTGCACACTGGTCAGAATTTCATCCCACCAGGCCTGACCTCCAGTGAGTTCCTTATCAAACCAGACGGTATGTCCAAATTCTTCCAGATCCTCGGCTAATGATCTGACCTGATCTCGATCTTTGCTGCTGTAGCTGATGAAAATCTGCATGAGAAACTACTCGGGAATATTAAAGAATCATATTTCTATGATAATCGGAAATGCAGCCTCGTTCGTTTAGGAATGCAATCAGCATGGCTTTATCGTCACTCGGCTGAAAATGATTATACTTGAGCCAATTACTACCTACCCCGATTCAAAATTGCAGGGAGACGCCAAATGACCACCCCTCACGAATACGCGCAGGCGAACGCCGAGCGCTTCCGCGAGCAGTACAAGGAACTGATCCGCATCCCCAGCATCAGCACGCTGCCGGACCACGCGCCCGACGTGCAGCGCGCCGCCGAATGGCTGGCCGAGCACATGCGTCAGGCCGGGTTCGAGACCGCCGAGATCATCAAGATGCCCGAAGGCCGCCATCCGCTGGTGCTGGGCCAATGGAATGGCGCGGGACCGGATGCGCCCACTGTGCTGCTGTACTGCCATTATGATGTGCAGCCCGCCGTGGTCGAGGATGGCTGGGTCACCCCGCCGTTCGAGCCGACCGAGAAGGGGGAGCGGCTGTACGCGCGCGGCGCGGTCGATAGCAAGCTGCACGTCATGTCGCAGCTCAAAGCCTGCGAATCGCTGCTGCAAACCGGTGGATCGCCGGTTAACCTCAAGCTGATTCTGGAAGGTGAGGAAGAATCCGGATCGGAGAACATCAACGCCTTCGTCGATGCACACGGGGATCGCCTGCGCGCCGATTACTGTGCCATCTCCGACGGCACCATCCTCGACCCGGCGCAGCCCAGCCTGGTGTATGCGCTGCGCGGCATCATCGCCATGGAGCTGCACGTCTCCGGCCCGGCGCAGGACCTGCACAGCGGGCATTACGGCGGCAGCGTGCATAACCCCATCCAGGCGCTGGCCGAGATCATCGCCCAACTGCATGACGCCAACGGCACGGTGACGGTGCCCGGTTTTTATGACGCCGTGATCGCCGCCGATGCCGACGAACGCGCACAACTGGCAAAAGCCAACGAATGGACCGAGCGCGAGTGGCAGCGGGTCGCCCACGCGCCGCAGCCCTGGGGCGAAGCCGAGTACAACATTCACGAGCGGGTCGGCCTGCGCCCGACGCTGGAACTCAACGGGATCACCGGCGGATTCACCGGCCCTGGTTTCAAGACCGTGCTGCCGCAGAAAGCGATGGCGAAGATCAGCTGCCGCCTGGTGGCCGATCAGGACCCCGACGAGATTTTCGACCTGATCCAGACCTACCTCGCTCAGATCACCCCGCCGACGGTGCGCAGCGAACTGATCAAGATGGAACCGGGCGCAAAAGCGGCAGTACTCGGCCACACCAGCCGGGCGATGCAGGCGGCGGCTCGTGCCTACGAGCAGGGATGGGGTGCGCGGCCCATCTTCGAGCGGGCGGGCGGCAGCATCCCCATCACCTACACCTTCCAGAAGGTGGCCGACGAGGTGGTCATCATGGGCTTCGGCTATAAATCCGGCCAGGCGCACGGTCCCAACGAAAATATCTACCTGCATTCGCTCCATCGCGGCATCGACACGGCCATCTATTTCCTGCAAGAGGTGGGCGCACAATGACCGCAGTCCCCTATGCGCACGAACAGGCCGAGCATTTTCGCCAGGAATTGTACGCCTGGCTGCGGATTCCGAGCGTCAGCACCGACCGGGCCTTTGCCGGGGAATGCCGCCGCGCCGCGGATTGGCTGCTGGATCATTTTCAGGCGATGGGCTTGCAGGCGGAACGCATCGACACGACCCGCAACCCGCTGATCTATGCCGAGTGGCTGGGCGCGGGCGCTGGGGCACCGACGGTGCTGATTTACGGCCATTATGACGTGCAGCCCGCCGTGGTCGAAGATGGCTGGGACACGGAGCCGTTCGAGCCGGTGGAAAAAGATGGCAAAATGTACGCGCGCGGCACGACCGACGATAAGGGGCAGACCTTCGTCCACATCAAGGCGGTCGAGTCGCTACTGAAAACGGAGGGGAAACTGCCGGTCAACGTGCGCTTCATCATCGAAGGCGAGGAAGAATCCGGCAGCGGGTCGATCAAACAGTTCGTGGACGAACACCCGGAGCGGCTGCAAGCCGATACCTGCGTCATTTCGGATACCGGGATGGTGCGCATCGACCAGCCGGTGATTATCTACGCCCTGCGCGGCGGCATGGTGTGCGAGCTGCACGTCAGCGGCCCCCGCCAGGACCTGCACAGCGGCATGTACGGCGGCACGGTCCATAACCCGGCCCAGGCGCTGGCGGAAATCCTGGCGAAGCTGCACG
>JAIOHO010000936.1 GCA_019912905.1 Anaerolineae bacterium | reverse complement strand
GAGGATGCTATACAGAGTTATATCGATGCCTCACTGTGGAAGCCATCCGATGAACTGCGGACTATGCGTCAAATACACTTTATACGCCGAGGGGATAGTGAAAATAATCAGATCACGGACATCGATGCCATTGGTGAGTCTGGCAACACGCTTCTGATCATTTCGTGCAAGGCTGTTATTTTTAGCATTGGACAAGACATCGGCCAGTACCATGCTCTCAAAAATGCGCGTCTACGCCTTGATGAAGCTGTTCTCAAATGGCAGGCTGTAAAAGCCGAATTGCTGGCTTCGCCCATTGGGGGAAATTACAATTTCAGCCACTACTCCAAAATCATCGCTATCGTTTGCACCCCTAATGCGGTTTACACTGAAAGCGACTTGTCACTATCCTATGAAGTAAGCAATTTGCGAAAGGCGGCAACAGCCTCAGAATTTATTAGCTGGCTGAACTCCTGAAACTTTGAATAGAGCCATTCAGTGGCAATTCTGATATTTCAAGTATACCTTTGTCAGCGGCGTTGCAACGAGCCTACTCAGCGCTTTTCACAATCTGCTGTACCCTCGTCCAATGCAGGCCAACCTCACGCGCAATCTGGCGATAGCTCATGCCATCAGCGCGCATGGCGAGGATGTTGGTACGGAGCTGATCTTTATCAGGATTACGGAGATCACTTTCGGTTGAAGCTGGAAGAGGAATATCAAAGTGGAGTATATGCCTAGTTAACGTACCTGAGACCCTCAGGTCCATCCCTTTGTAAACTAGACAAATCTGCACTAACATCAAACAAACATATATATTAAAGTCACTGCTACTCTGCAACTATCTTCACACCTCACTGATAACGGCGCATCGCGTTCTTGCCAGAGTTTTACTGCTTGTTGTTTCTTCAGATGATGTTCTCAAAACAATTGACTTAATAGAAAATGTGTTCTACACTCATACTTGTTATGTTACAACATAAAGGGATGTAATGAGAGAATTATCAGAAAATAGTATTGTTCAGATGCTAGATGATATTCCAAGTTCGATCTTTGATTTTATCACTATCCCTTATGGAACTTGTGCAACGGTTACGCACGTTGACAAACATCCTGATGGCGAAATCATTGGATGCATGGTAAAAGTAATTACCCTCGATTACTGAGAGGAGGAATTATACCTTCCTGTTGGAGATTTTGAAGTGGTGGATTCAGAGGATGAGGATTTGTGGGATTTTGATATAGGATTCTGAACCTCGCTCAGGCTACCATTCGAATATCATATTTAATGAATTAG
The DNA here is from genome assembly GCA_019912905.1 of Anaerolineae bacterium. GTDB lineage: Bacteria > Chloroflexota > Anaerolineae > Aggregatilineales > Phototrophicaceae. The sequence continues at coordinate 2,232 of JAIOHO010000936.1, read as the reverse complement.
TTTATAATAATTTACTCAATCTGACTAATCCCGTCTATACATAATTACCCATACCCATACACGTTGCTAGGGTGTGTTTCAACTTTCCGTGCTTTCCAAGCTGTATTGAGCCTTTTGTCGACTTAAACGCTTCTGCGACGTAACAAACTTAATTCGGCTTCAATAGACTCCAATATCCCGACCTTGCATACTTTACGTAAAGTATGTAAACTAAGGTATTGTTTCCTGTTGGAGTATAATTATGCAGGTTACTATTTCGAGAACGGATCTCGCCCGCAATACCCGCGAAATCGTTGATCAGGTTCGCAAAGGTCACACTATCTTCGTGCAGAGTTATGGCGAAGATCAAATTGTGCTACTGGATCTCCTTGATTATAAGATCCTCAAAGCACTGGTCGATTATGCGCTGCGAGAGACTGACAATTTGCAGGCTGGTGATGTCAATGAGGTGATGCATCGCTATCTTGATGAACAGATCAGCCTGGCGAAAGCATCTGAGATGTTGGGACTGTCGCGCTATGAACTCATGGACCATTTTGAGCGCCTGGGGATTCCGCTCCATCTGGGACCAGAGACACTTGAAGATGCTCAGGAAGAAATAGCTTCCGCACAACAGGGCAGAACAGAAACGGAATGACTGAAGCAGTCGTGGATAACACACTGCTCAGCAATTTTGCTCACATCCAGCAGCCAAAGTTGCTGGCAGCCGCATTCGATCAGCCAGTCACGGTGCGCGCAGTGATGGATGAATTGGAAGTTGGTGTGCAGACTACGCGCATCCCTTCTGTAGATTGGAGTTGGCTTCCGGTCATTGAACTTACTGATGACGAGCTTGTGGTGGCGGAACATCTGAATCAAACCCTGGGACGAGGCGAAGCGGCGTGTATTGCTCTGGCAAAGTCTCGACAATGGATCATGCTCACCGATGACCGCGACGCTCGTCGGGCTGCGCGGGAAGTCGGACTCATAGTGTCAGGCACACTCGGCGCACTAATGAATCTGGTGCGAGCCAATGTATTATCTCTCGCTGAGGCAGATAAATTCCTGGCGACCATGAAGCGGAGCGGTTATCGCTGTCCAGTCAGTTCGCTCACCGAATTGGACACTGGTTAGCCAGTTTGACTGTGATTCCTCTCCATCCGCGCGATCTGCCCTACTCGTGTCCAGTGAATACCGAGCACTACACCAATCTGGCGGTAACTCATTCCTTGCTTGAGCATGGTGAGGATGTCCGCTCGAAGCTGAGCCTTGTCAGGATTGCGAAGATTGCTCTCGGTTGAAACAGGCAGGGGAATATCGAAGCGGTGGCTATGCCTAGTTAACGGAACTGAGACCCTCAGGTCCATCCCTCCATAAACTAGGCAATTCAAATTCTGTGTTGAATGGTCAGCGTTGTTGCCATATCAAACGCCTCTACATTGTTATTGTTGCATTGCGTCAAGTTCAGATAGAAAAGAGTTGATCATTATGGCAAGCTCACGAGGCTTTTCAATAGGAATTTCGTGATTGCAATCAAGCGTGGCAAGACGTGCATGGGGAAGTGGATCAACAACGGTTGATGCTACGATATCAGGTGGGTAGAGGGGGTCCTGTTCCCCTGCGACAACCAATGTCGGCATCTGTAAAGCGTCTAGACGATCACTAAACGAGGTTTGGCAAGCTGTTTTCAAGGTTTCATCCAGCACATAGGCAGGTATCTTGACCGCATCATCGCCCCAGCGTTCCAGAATGTCGTCCCGCACGGGCTGAGCAAGAAACATGCGAGTCACTTCAATGAGCCGCTCTCGATCCCCGGCACGCCCTACCCAGTCATGATGCGTCTCCACCGGAAACGGTATTTCTGTTACAGGGAATGCAGCTACCAGGATTAGCCCCAGGACACGATCTGGATACGTAGTCGCTAGATACTGAGCGAATTTTGCGCTCATGCTGAAGCCTACAACGACAAAGTGCGCCGCTGATGTGTGATCGGCAACGGCAATCGCATCTTGAGCAATCTGGTCGAGGGTGTAGCCCTGCTTAGGCTTATCCGACGCGCCGTGACCCCGAAGGTCATAGGTAATGACGCGTATGCCGGTCAAGTCGAGAAACGCAATGGTCTCATCGAAATACGCCCCGGACCCGGCCCAGCCATGCATAAACAGCAGATTCAGGGGGCCATCGCCAATCGTCCGGTAAGCTAACTTCGTGTCGTTATCGACCTCTACCCATTGCATATCAGTATATGTAATC
>JAIOHO010000935.1 GCA_019912905.1 Anaerolineae bacterium | reverse complement strand
GGGCTGATTCAATTCACCGGGCAGGCCGACGATGCCGATGAGGATGCGGAAGCCGTTGGCATGCGCTTCGTCCACGATGCCGCCGACCGAGTCGCCGGGCTGCCCGCGCAGGTAGCGCCACTGGCGTTTCACCCAGGTCATGCCGGACTGCTGCATGCGGCCTGCGGTGTTGGCGTTCAGGCTGTTGATGTGCCCGCCCAGGTTGAAGCCGCTGACCGGGGCGGTGTTGGCGATGGCCGCCAGCGGGGGCGCATCCGGTGCCGCTTCGTTGGCCGGGGCTGCGGCTGCCGGGGCGGGACCGCTGGCCCCCCCTTCGACCACCGGCAGGGCGGTGTACTGCTCCGGTGTGAGGACGACGAAGCTGGTGACGACATAGCCGCGCGCGCCATCCGCCGTAATGACCCGCACCCAGGTGCCGTTGGGATGTTTGCCATCAACCGTGACCGGCTCGCCAAATTTCAGGCCGCGGATGACCTGCCCATCGGGTTCGGTACGCAAATTGACGCCGTTGGCCGTCGTCGTGGCAATGCCCCCGGACGAGGGCGGCGCAGCAGGCGCACTGCTCGGCTGAACCGGTTGTTCTGGCGCTGCTTCGTTGGCCGGGGCGCTGGCAGGCGGGGGTGGGCCGCCCCCAGGGGCAGACAGCGTAAATGGCTCATCGACCCAGATGCCGCGCAGCCCGGCGGCCTGTTCACGGCTGATGTTCAGGCTTTCGGTCAGCACCCAGCCGACCGTTCCATCGGGGACGATGCCGCGCACCCAGGTCCCGTCGAAGGCCATGCCATCCAGTCGAATCGGCGTCCCGGCAGCATAGGTTCCCACGATTCGCCACTCGACGCCGCCCCCGGCACGCAGATTGGTGCGCGTCGTCAGTTGAGCCAGCAGGTCGCCGCTCTGCTGGCGCGGTGCGGCAGACGCCGCTGCGGACATTCCAAACATACAGATGAGCAGCAAAGCTCGAAAGCACAATCGTCGCATCATCGAGTCCTCAAAACAAAGGCGCACCGAAATATACTCGTGCGCCCCCCGCCGGATCGAAATAAATATCATCTTGTCGCGCGGCATTGTAGCAAATGGCCCTGTGCCTTGCAAATCCCTTTAGTTTCTGGGCGGGACGCGGTAAACTGCTTCGCACGTCGCGGCGCTGGCTGCGCGGTGGACCTCACGAGGCAGACGAATACACGGAAAGCGTGACCATGTTTTATGCCACCATCGCCCGCTATTATGATGCGGAACATACGGACAAAACCGACGATCTGATCCTCTACAGCGAGCTGGCGGATGAAACCGGCGGGCCGATTCTCGACGTGGGCTGCGGTACAGGCCGCGTGATGTTTCATCTGGCCCAGGAAGGCCACGTGGTTCATGGAATCGACAGCGAATATGCCATGCTGGAACGCGCCAAGGTGAAGCTGAATGCCTTCGGTCATATCCGCGATAAGCTGCGGTTTCATCATGGCGATGTGCTGACCTATGACCTGGGGATGCGCTTCAAGCTGGCGCTGCTGTCCTATAATGCGCTGATGCATTTCCACACGCATGAGGTGCAGCGCGCTCTGCTCAAGCGGCTGCATGAGGCCCTGGAAGTGGACGGCCTGCTGGTGATCGACCTGCCTAACGCCGGTGATGCGTTTGCGTCCCCGGACAGCGATGCGATCACGCTCGAACGGTCCTTCGTCGATGCTGAAACCGGGCATCTGGTCATGCAGCAGGCGACCAGTTCTCTTGACCGGGTCGAGCAGTTGATGCGCGTCAACTGGATTTACGACGAAATTACCGCTGACGGCACGCTCAAACGCACGCTGGCCTCGGTGATTTTCCGCCACTTCTTCTATTCGGAACTCAGCCTGCTGCTGGAAATGTGCGGCTTTAGAATCGAGGACGTCTACGGCAGCGCCGAGCGCGACCCCTTTGAAGACGGCTGTGAGCGGATGATTATTCTCGCCAGGCCGGTGTGAGTGCGCGATTCCGCGATGCGCCATTTAAGGAAATCAAACTGCGGGTTCGGGCGGCGCACAGCGCTGACCAGCCTGAGCCTGCTCGTGCTGCTGGCAGCCTGCACGACCTTCGAGGTGCCGACGCCTACGGTCACGCGCAGTCTGAGCGGGCCGACGATTGCGCCGTCGCCGCAGTTGTTCACCGGGCCGCCGACCGAAGGCCCACCACCGCTGGATGGGTCGATCGGGGTGAGTGATCCCACTGCCGCCGCGCAGCCGAACCAGGGCGCGCTGCCACCCCGCTCGCTCGATTCCGCGCAGACAGGTCAGGCGGTGCAGTCGATCGAGGTTGTGGCGCTGGATGGCACCCTGCTGACCGGGATGCTGTATCAGGGCGCGGCAGATCGTCAGCCGGGGGTGCTGCTGCTGAGTCCAGCGGGCAGTGACTGGGGCGATTTCCCGGCGCAGTTGAATGCCATCGGGT